>JAFAUE010000274.1 GCA_019243475.1 Acidobacteriota bacterium
CCTTCACGGAACGAGGCGGGTGCTGCGCCAGCCGCAAATACGCCTCGTGAACCAACGCGGTGGTCTGGAGCGTCTGGTTCTGCCGCTCCGCCCGCAAACGCTGGTGCGCCATGCGCCGAAGCTCGGTGTAAACGATCGGAACCAGAGCTTTGAAGGCATCGGCGTCACCCTTGATCCAGCGCTCGAGAAGTTGTGTGAGATCGTCGCCAGGAACTTCGGTGCCCATGGGAATTGGCCGTGTTTGTGGGCAGAGAAGTTACTGTTCATTTACGGGTAAGTCAATGGAAATTGAGGCATGTCGCAAGTCTTTGCGCATTCTGTGGCGGCACTGCCCAAGATCACATTCGCCGCCGACAGGATCACTGCATAAGGTTCTTCCCCCGGAAAATTGTGCCAGGGTTGAGCTCTTTTGCTGTTCCTTTCCGCTTATGTGAGTAGCAGGTCAAAAAACATCGGAGGCAGGCTATGAAGTCGCGCTTTCTGCTGGCGCTCTTGCTGGTTGCGGGATTGATTCGTGTGTTGCCGGCGCAAGTTGCGGTGAGCGACGACGCTTTCACATCTTCGGCTCTGCCCAATGCCAACTATGGGGTGAGTCTGGGACTCGTAGTACAGAGTCCGACGGCAACGGGCACAATGGTCAGTCCGGCCGAGTTCAGCGGATTCACGGCGAATACATATCTGAAGTTCGATCTAGCTGCGCTGCCTTCCAATGCCGTGCCGGGCAACATTGCAAAGGCGAATCTGCGCCTGTATGTGGACTTTGTCGTTTCCCCCGGCACTTTCGACGTGTACCAGGCGGCAGGTCCATGGAATGAAGCGACGCTCACGGCCGGCAACGCTCCGGGAATCGTCGGCTCGCCCATCAACCAAAGTCCCATTTTGGTAACAACCGCTCTCAAGTACATCGATATCGACATTACGTCTGCATTTGCCAACAGTCCGCCGGCAAATGGCTTCGTGTTGGTGCCAAGCAAGGGAAGCAACATCTTTGCTTCTTTCGACAGTAAAGAAAATCCTTTGACGTCACACGATCCGGATCTGACCGTCAGCGTAAACGACGCGTCCAGCGTGCAGCTGCAGCAGGAGATCAAGCGCGCCACCCAGGCGGAGAACACCATTTCGACTAATCTCGCTACGGAAACCACGCGGGCGACGGGCGCAGAGAACACGCTGACCAACAGCTTGAGCGCCGAGATCACGCGCGCGAAATCTGCGGAAGCGAGCCTAAGCGCAACCACCTCCGCCGAGACTTCCCGAGCGCAAGGAGCAGAAGCTGGTCTCACGACCTCCTTGAACAACGAAGTTGCCAACCGAGTAGCCGGAGATCAGAAAGCATTAGCCGCAGCCACCGCCTATACTGACATGAGCGTCGCCAACGAAGCGACGCAGCGCGGTAATGCTGACAACGCGCTTCAGGGCAACATCACTGCGCTGCAAAACAGCCTTTCGAGTTACGCACAGCTCGCCGCTGCCAATACATTCCAGGCCAGCCAGACGATCAGCGGCGACTTAGCAGTAAACAACGTCAATGCCTCCGGCTTGCTTACAGCGTACGGTGCGCTCTTGCCGCCATTGCAGCAGGCTACCCCCGCGCAGGGATTTCCGTCGAATCCGTTCGACATTACGGCTTCCCTTTCCGACGGCACAAACTCCCATAATGAGACATTCCGCTGGCAGGCTGTCCCGGTTAACAACGGCACATCTAACTTGACGGCGCAACTCAGCCTTCTCTATGGGGGCGGAGCCACGCCTGCTGCAACAGGCTTCTCAATCAATGCAGACGGAACGCAGAACTTCGTTGCGAATCAGACTTTCAACGGCACTCACACAGGTGATGGTTCCGGTTTAACGTTCGTGCATGCCATAACAGCGGACAATGCAACTACAGCCGGTACGGCAACTACAGCCGCGACTGCAGTAACCGCCACCACCGCTGTGAGCGCTTCAACAGCAGCGAACTTTACCGGCATTCTGGCCGGGGATGTAACCGGCGCTCAGAGTTCGACGTCAGTAGCCGCCTTAGCCGGAATTCCACTGGCCAAGACTCCTCCCCAGGACGGCCAAGTCCTGACCTATAGCGCGTCTGCGAACCAGTGGCAACCGGCTGCCCAGAGCGGCGTAAACGCGCCTGTCGCAGCAGTTCCACCACCACCCGCAAATAGTGGCACCTACATGCTGCAAATCAACGGCGAGACCATACCTCTCGAATCCTTTGCTGGTTGCGATGAGCGCATTCTGGGGGTCCTGTATAACGAATGCTATTTGCAGACAAAGGAACTAACGCCCGCCCTGCAGCAATGGATCCACGACGCGATCGCCGGCAATCCGCGTACTTTAAGCCGCGACATCACAATTTTGGGCGGAGATTCACTTCGGAAAGTTATTGGCATTATGCAAGTGCACCGGGCATTCATCAGCGACCTTGCATTTTCAGACTTTGACGCAAGTTCGGCCGCGATCGGATCCCTCTCGTTAGTTATTGTGCCGAGCACCGTTGATTTCTTTTCACAGGACGGCACGCAAGACCTTCCGCCCGCAAATCCAGCAGCAGTACCTTGGACGCAAAGAGACTTTAGATTTGCGGTGCCAAGTACGAATACTACTGGCATTCGAGCAGTACAGGGCATTCACATGTCGATTCCGAAAATGCCAGCGTCTTCGCTGGGCACCCGCCTTCAATTTCAACCGGGTGCTCCGGCCTTCAGCGATATCCTGATCAGTTTTGAAAACTCAGGAGCAACTGCAAGCGACCTTCAGGATTGGTCGAACCATATCGCTCATGGACTCACTGACCAGCGCTCTGGACAACTCGAAATATCCGTTTCACTGAACGTGATCGCTACGCTGCAATTCACGACGCTGACGCCTACAAGTATCGCCTCTTTTCCCGTTGGATTTTTCCGAACCTTGGATTTCAGCGTGGGTTCATTCACGTTGCAGTGAAGACCCCTGTTCTCCCGCCGCCCAACCGTTGATGAAAGTTACCTTTTCAGCTAACGACGCCTGCTCTCATTCGATGAGCCACTTTCACCCGCGATTCCGCTGATAGGAGTAGCAGCCGCCCTCAACTGGAGGATTTGTGACCCTCGAAACCCTTGGCGCCACTCGTGTAGCAGTGTCTCGTTTGTTTTATTGCCTTGCCTGTCTTTTCTTACTCCCAGGGCTGCAGGCCCAGATCGCAACCATTCCGGTCGGCAACGGCCCAGTCGCCGCTGCCGTGAATCCGAACACCAATAAGGTCTATGTCGCGAACCAGGGGTCGGATAGTGTTTCGGTGATTGATGGCACCACGAACACGGTTGTAAGCACCGTCGCTCTATCCGCAACGGCGAATGGAGTCCGAGGACCGAGGGCAATCACCATCGACACTGCCGCCAACCTGATCTATGTCGCGGATGAAGCCTCGCAGGACCTCGCGGTCATCGACGGGGGCACTGACACTCTCATCAGATTTATCTCGCTGCTGCATGTTGTCGGGACGATTACCTCCGAGTTTCACCCCGATGCTCTCGCTCTGGATAGCAATAGCGGGCAGCTCTACATCGGAACTGCGGGATGTGGCATTGCCATTCTCGATGTTCCCAGTGGAACTGTCACTTATCCTTCGACCCTTTGCCAGGGAACGTCGATTGCGGTGAATACCAATACCGACCACTTCTTTATTGCCTACGAGGGCGACTCGACGATCGAAGATCGCGACTCGAATTTCAGGCTCATTCCAAACGACCCGCAAAATCGAACCAGCCGCAATCTGCAGATTCAGTCCTTTGCCAGCGACTACGTGTGCCAAGCCACACGGGATCCCATTTGTGGTGGCTGCCCAAACCTTCCGTGTGTCGCAAATCTCAACCCACAGGCCGTTGTGTTGGACGGAGGATTAGGGCAAGCCTTTGTACTCGAAAATGAAGGCGCCGGGCTTCGAGGAGCGCTACGATCCATCACAGATACGAACTCCCCCACCATCAGCCGCCCCGTCCTGGTGGACAACAATCCGTATTCGCTCGCGCTCAACCCACAAACCCACCATCTGTATGCGGCCAACCAGGGAACTTTAGGAGCCACCGTCTCCATACTTCAGGGCCAGGGTGTTTTGTACGTGGTCGCGGAAGTTCCTGTGGGCTCCAGTGCAGGGCCCAAGCGGACCGGAGACACTAGTTGCACATTCGGCATAGATGGGCCCACGATTCCGGCGCCTAACAAGATAGGCATCGATGAGGCCAATAACCTGGCCTTTGTAGCCAACGAATGCTCCAACAACGTAACCGTGATTGACGGCGCCACCAGTAGCATTATCACTACTGCTCCGGCGGGTAATTATCCATTTGCAGTAGCCTGGAACCCGGTGAATGGAAACACTTATGTCGTCAATTTTGGTTCGACGACTAATTGTCCCTCTGCCACGTGCACGTATCCTCCCGGAACCGTGACGGTTTACGGAGCATTCCCAAAACTGCCCGCGGTCTCATTGAGCTCGAATGCTCTGCTCTTCGGCTCGCAGGAGGCAGGCACGACCAGCCCACCACAGACAGTGGTTCTCAGTAACAACGGTGCAGCCGATTTAACCGTTCAAAGCGTGATGGCAAACACGACCACACCAACCGCTACCAATTCCATCGATTACTCCGTCTCGGGAACCTGCGCGGCCGTGCCCGTTGTAGTGCATCCCGGTCAGTCCTGCAGCATTCTTGTGCAATTCACCTCGAATGGAAGCGGCCCGAGTGCAGGAAATGTCGCCATTACTTTTGCTGGACCACCATCGGCGACCATCAATCTCTCGGGTACTGGCGTCTTGCCGAGCGTCACCTTCTCACCTTCTTTCCTTACCTTCGGCCCTCAAGCGGTGAATACCTTCAGCTCGGTGCAGCCGGTAACCATCACCAATCACACGGCTAAGGACATCAAGGCGTTTCTCGACGGAGGACTGCAGTTCACCGAGAACAGTGACGATTGCGGATACGATCCGGTGACGGCAGACAGCATAATTCCGGCAGGTCAGTCGTGCACGGCGGAAGTGCAGTTCACGCCGACAAGCACCGGACCTGTTAACGGCGTATTGCAGCTCATCGACGACTACACCAATCCCGGGACTTCGACGCCGATCACCGACAGCAATGGGAATCCGTACAGTGTCGCCCTTTCCGGAGTTGGCACGGATGGCTCGATCACGTTACTTCCCTCGGCGCTGACCTTTGGATCGCAGGTGGTGAACGCTTCTGGAGCAACCCAGGTGCTCACCATCACCAATCGCAAGCTGGTTCAGCTGCATATAAGCGCGATCCAGTTCACTAGCCCTGAGTTCTCGCTCGACTCAGAGAACTGCACCGCGGGGCTCGTCGCCCTGCAAACCTCCTGCGAGGTAGCGGTTAAGTTCGTCGCGACAGGCCGCGGAGTCCGACTAGGGCAGATGATAATTGCCGACAACGTTAATCACCTTCAGCTCGCGATTCCTCTTACAGGCCTCGGCACCTCACCAGGTGTGACGGTTTCGCCGTCGTCAGTGGCATATGGCATGCAGGTGCTCGGCGCTGCCGGACCAGCACAGAGCATCACGATTACAAATACGGATCCGGCAAATCCGCTGGTCATCCAGTCGGTTAAGCTCGTTGGCGATTTCAACGCGACCTTGTCAACCGTGGCAGACACTTGCACCCCTGCCGCAGGCCAGACTACGACTCTCGCAGCTTTGGCAGGGTCGTGCTCGATGCAGGTTGCCTTCACCGCGAACGCCCCCCAAGCCCTGAGTGGTCAGCTAGTCATTGTCGACAGCTCCGCGGATAGCCCCCGCATGGCGGCAATTACAGGAGTGGGCGGCGCATCGACTTTGTTCACGGTGACGCCTCCCTCGTTGAGTTTCAGCGGAGCCGCTACAACCGCAGTGCTTTTCAACGACCAGTTTCCATCGCCGGAGATCAGCAACGTGAGCACCATCGGAGCTGATTTCGGCGAGACGGACAATTGCGCAGCCGGCTCAAGCTCCTGTTCCGTTCAGGTCACCTTTGCACCAGTGGCTTCCGGACTGCGTGTGGGTCAGCTTACGATCGACGATCCCGGCCATCCGAACGTCAGCCCGGCAATCGTCGCATTGTCAGGCAATAGCCTGCCTCCGGGAGCCAACACTCCAGTGGGTAATGTGGTGGTCACTCCAGTCGCACAGGATGGCAGCACGCCAGTGACCGTCATCTTTGACAACGTGACCGGTGCCGGGCAGACCAGCTTGAACGTTAGCGGTCCGGGAAACTGCCCAACGCCGCCGACCGGAGGCTTCCAACTCGGCAATCCTGGCATGTGCTACGACATCTCCACCACAGCCCAGTTTGCCGGACAGGCGACCGTCTGCATCAACTACACGGGCGTCGCATACACCGATCCCACTCAGCTGGTGTTGTTCCATTACGAGCTGAATCCACCGCCGCCAGGCTGGGTTCGGCGCTCCTTCTACAACAACACCACGCAGCATCTTATCTGTGCGCATGTGACCTCGTTCTCACCATTCGAGATTCTGGAGAAGGTGAAAGACACCACGCCTCCTGTAATCGTGCCGGTCATTAGCGGGACTCTGGGAAGCAATGGCTGGTACACCAGCAACGTCTCGCTCACCTGGAACGTCAGCGATCCGGAGTCGGCGATCTCCGCGACCAGCGGGTGCGACCCCGCATCGGTGAACTCAGACACCCCAGGCATCACCTTCACCTGCACGGCAACGAGCGCCGGGGGAACCGCGTCGAAGTCAGTCGTAGTCAAGCGCGACGCTACTCCGCCTTCGGCAATGATGGCTGTCACAGTCGGCACGCTTGGAGCCGATGGCTGGTACACCAGCAACGTAACCGTAGCGACCAGTGGCTCGGATGCAATCAGCCCGCCGGTCATGTGCACTGCGCCACAGGTGCTTATGACCGAAACCGCGGGGCAAACATTTAGCGGCTCATGCACGAACCAAGCAGGCCTGATTGGCAGCGCATCTCCACTCGTCGTGAAGCTCGATCGCACGGCGCCCACTATAACCATCGCTTCGCCCGCAAACGGCGCCGTGTACACGCGGAACCAGAAAGTGCCGGCAACTTACAGCTGCAGCGACAACTTGTCCGGCGTCACTAATTGCACTGGCGGAGTGGTAAACGGCACCTATGTGGATACCAGTTCGATAGGAGCGAAGAGCTTAACGGTGAATGCAACTGATGTTGCCGGCAACGCGAGCTCTCAGACGGTGAACTACCAGGTTGTGTGCCATTACCTGACTATTACTCCTGCGCCTTCTTCCATCGCGCAAGGGGGAATCGTCATGGTGAAATCCACGCTCTCGTCATGCGCCAACGTTGCGCAGACAATCGCGATCCGCTTTACCCTGACTGGCCCAGGAGAAGGCCATAGTTGCAGCTCATCGACGACGGAAATGTTCACCACGCCGATGTTCCTGCTCCCGGCCAACACGCTCCAGTCGTTCTCGTTCCCATCTCGGGTTCCGAGCGGGCTCTGCCCGGGAACGTACTCCATTCAATCGACCATCCTAATCGGAGGGCAAGCTGTCGATACGTCAACGGCTACGCTTACGGTAACTCCGCGCTGAGCGGAAACAGCTCGCCCCGCGTTGTGGAATCGGCAGCGCGGGGCGTCGCCCATCGCGGGGCGTGGCTAGCGCGAGGCGAGGCCCCTCGCCCGCTCGAAGATCTTGCGGAACATTTCTTTCGTTAGCTTGCCGGTGTTCGTGTTCTGCATTGACGGGTGATAGGTTCCGAGCAGAATGACTCCATTCGGCATCTTGTATTCGACACCATGGCCGAAGGTGTAGCCCGCGCGGGAGGCGAGAACGTCCGTCCGCCGCAGGTGGTTGAGGTAGGCGTCAAAGCCGATCTTGCCGAGTCCGACCACTACGCGGACCTTCTTCAAGGCGGCCATCTCCGCGTCTAGAAAATGGGCGCAGTTGGCGATCTCTTCCGGCGTGGGCTTGTTTGCCGGCGGCGCGCAGCGCACGGCGGCGGTGATGTATGCGTCTTTCAGAGTCATACCGTCACCACGGTGGGTAGCCATGGATTGCGACGCGAATCCAGTCTCGTAGAGCACCGGATACATGAAATATCCTGAGCCGTCGCCGGTAAACGGACGCCCGGTGCGGTTCGAGCCGTGCGCTCCAGGCGCAAGTCCCAAAATGAGAACCCGGGCATTCACGTCACCAAACCCGGGCACCGGCTTGGCCCAGTACTCCCAATCCATATATGCCCGCCGCTTCACTCGCCCAATCTCTTCGCGGTAAGCCACCAGACGCGGACAAAGGGTGCAATTCACGACCACTCGATTCAGTTCCGCAATGGAAAGACCGTCGACTTTCTGCAGGCGAGGAAGGGAACGTGCTTCGTCGTGCAAGGGTGAGACTTGCGTCGTTACTCGCGTTTTGGGAGAACTTCGTGGCACCGGCGGATGCTCAAGCAGAGTTCTATCGTCCCACAAAACGCAGTGAACCCGCCATTCCAGCCGCACACATTGGCACAACCCGAACGGCGGCGAAGATCCTGCACTGGTGCTGAACAAAGGCTGGTGACTTCCATTTCAGCTTTGGGTAGAGGAAACAAGGGTTCTTAAGACATTGCACGTATTAAGGGTTTCCCTTAATATGTGTAAACCATGAACATTACGCTGAGCCTGGATACCGCGCTCGTGAAGAAGCTCCGGAAGATCGCGGTCGACCGTGACACCACCCTGACCGGCATGGTTCGGAAGTACCTGGAACAGATCGCGGCCGAAGAGACTAATAGTGTCCGCAAACGCCGGGAGCGCGAACGACTTCAGGAAAGCTTTGCAAAATTCCAGTTCAAAATAGGCAAGCGAAACTGGACCCGCCAGGATCTTTATGAACGGTCCTGACTTCTTAGATACCAATATCTTGGTGTATGCCTATGACGCGAGTTCACCTCGAAAACAGCATCTGGCGCGGGAACTTCTTCAGCGCGGAATCGTGGGAGAAGTAGTCACATCGACTCAAGTCTTAGCGGAGTTCGCGGCAACCTTACTCCACAAAGGGAATTCGCCCGCGAACCCCAAAGAAGTGCTGAGAATATTGGATGCCTTGAGTCCCATCAAAACAATCGCGACCGATGCCCAAATGGTCGCCCGGGCAGTAGAAGCGAAAGACGCTTACGCCATCCATTTCTACGATGCGATGATCATCGCCGCGGCAGAACGTTGCGGCGCTTCCCGAATATGGTCAGAGGATTTTAATGCCGGCCAGCAATACTTTGGCGCGACTGTGCAAAATCCATTCCGATAGCATTCGTCAAAATCGGCAGCATGCAGGGAAGCGCCCTCACCTGTCCCCTGTAACCTGTCCCCTAAACCTACCTGCTTAATTCGCTCCCGTTTTGGTACTCGTTGTCGTCGGCTTCTGTGCCGTGCGAATGTTGTACACCGGATATGGCGGGTGTTCCACATTGGGAAGCGGATGAGCCTTGAGTTCCTCAAGCGCGACCGCTACAGCTTTCTCCAGCTGCGGATCCCTGCCTTGGCGCCAGGCTGCCGGATCGAATTCCACTTCCACGTCCGGAGCAACGCCGTGGTTCTCGACATCCCATTTGCCTTCCGGACTGTAAAAGGCAAAGTTGGGCGAAGTGACTGCGCCACCGTCGATCAAATTCGGCGTGCCGCCGATGCCGATGAGGCCGCCCCAAGTCCTGGTTCCTACGAGCGTACCGAGTTTGGCCTGGCGGAAATACCACGGCATGGCATCGCCGCCTGAGCCGGCGTGCTCGTTGATGATCATCACCTTCGGACCGAAGATTGCGCCTTCCGGGGTTGTGTAAACCTTGCCGTCGCGCGGTACCCAGTAGCTCATGAGCGTCTGGCGAAGCTGGTTGATCACATAGTTCGCCGCTTTGCCTCCACCGTTGAATCGTTCGTCAACTACGGCTCCCTGTTTCCCAACCTGGGAATAGTAATAGCGGTTGAAGTTGGTGTAGCCGGCTACGCTGGTGTCGGGCAGGTAGATATAAGCCAGCTTGCCTCCGCTGAGGTCGTCCACCTTGCGCCGATTCTCGTCGATCCAGGCGCGATTGCGCAGCGCGGTCTCGCTGTCGATGGGAACCACGTTCACTGTATGCGCGCCCTTGCCGCTGGGATCCGGTCCGATTTTCAGCGTGACCTGCTTGCCCGCCGTGCCTTCAAACAGCTCGAAAATTTCGTCGTTGCCTTTCAATTCGCGGCCGTTGACTTCGAGCAAGTAGTCGCCCTGGTTCGCGATCACACCGGGCTCGGTGAGGGGAGCGCGCAGCTGCGGGTTCCAGTTCTCGCCGCGATAAATACGCATGAAGCGGTAGCGGCCGTTCTCGATGGCATAGTCGGCGCCGAGCAGACCGGTCTTGACCGGATGCGGAGTTGCGCTGAATGGCGGACGAATGTACATGTGGCCAACCGTGATGTTGCCGAGCATGTCTTCCCAGAGATAGCTCAGGTCCTGCCGCGTGCTGACCGAGGCAAGATACGGGCGGTACTCTTCGAGCGCCGCCTTCAGGTCATAGCCGTGCAGTGAAGGATCGTAGAAGAAGTCGCGCTCTTCGCGGCCCACGTCGTTATACATCTGCGCCCACTCGGCGCGCGGATCGACGTATATGTTCATCGCATCCACGCTCAACTCTTTCGGGCCTCGTTCCGAATTGGAACTCGTTGCCGGCGCAGCAGAAGCCCCGGCTGGAGAAGCTGGACGCGTGGCGTCATCGATGTACCACTTCTCAGCGCCTCCCGGACCGGCAGCATCTTCACCTTCGCCGCGCTGGCGGCGGCTGTAAAGCACGCGCTTGCCGTCGAAGGAGACGGTGAAGTGTGACACGCCTTCCCACAGTCGCTCCGGTTTGCGCTGGTCGAGATCAAAACGGTACACCGCCGTGCGCGCGCCTTCACTGATCTCGGCGACGCGCGGGCCTTCGACCACGAACACTGTGTTGGCTTTGCCGGCGAGCAGCTGGACATAGTGGCTGGGCGGGAGCGGAAGGGCAAGAATGCGCTGCCCGATGTCCTCGAAGTCGATCTTTACTATTACGTTCTTCGGCTTCGATTTTGCAGCGCGCGCGTCTTCGGCTTCGGCCTTCTTTGCGATCGCGTCATCATCCGATTGCAGCGTTGCGCCGTCTTTGCTGGGTGGAGTGTCCGGCTGGATCTTCTCGTCGTCGCTCTGCGGGAACAGTGGTGAGGGATCATCCTTGCTGAGGACCATGATGTATGCCGCCGAACTCACGGGATGGTTGTTGCTGGAAAGATCGAGTCCTCCCAAAGTGGGACCATCATCGGTGCTGGCCAGGAAGTAGAGATATTTGCCATTTCCGTCGAATGCCGGACGGCTGGCGTCGCTCATGCCGTCCGTCACCTGCTGCGACTTTGCCGTCTCGACCGAGTAGATGTTTACGGCATGCATGTAGTTCGAGAGCGTTTTGGTGTATGCGATCCAGCGGCTGTCCGGTGACCACGAAGCCTCGATGCCGCGTCCGTTGTACTCGCTGCTATCGACCTTCACCGGCTGACCTTTGGCGAGATCGAGGTACCAGAGATTGGCATGCTTATCGGTGAAGGCGATCTTCTTGCTGTCGGGCGACCACTGTGGGTTATAAAAGAAGCTCGGCTGATTTCCCAAATTGAACTTCTTCACTTCGCCGGTGCCGTCAGCCTGGCGAACGTGCAGTGCGTACTCGCCGCTCTGGTCGGAAAAATAAGCAATGCGACGTCCGTCCGGAGACCAGGAAGGATCTCGCTCGGCGACTCCCGGCGTGTTGGTGATATTGCGAATATCGCCCTTCTCGCGCGGGACAGTCACAATCTCTCCGTGCGACTCGAAGACAGCGCGCGCTCCCGACGGAGAGAGATTGGAATAGACGATCTGCTCGGCGCCTTTAACGAAATGCGGCCGCGCGGAAGGCACGTCGCCGTTCACCTGGATGTTCAGCGGGTTGTCACGGCCGCTGCGCAGGTCATAGAGATGCAGCGAGGCGAACTGCTCGTACACGATGGCGTCCGACGTGGCCGACGCGTTCTTGATGTCGCGTTCCGGATGCACCAGCTCCTTTACGTCGTGGGAGCGAGTGTCATATTGGTACAGGCTGGCAACGCCGTCGCGACGGTCGGAGATAAAGTAAACCTTGTCGCCAATCCACATCGGGTTCCAGTCCTGCGAGTCGTCGCGGGGGACCTTCACGACAGAAGAGTCAGAGAGGCGCGCTACCCATACGCGCGCAGCATTTCCGCCGCGATAACGGCGCCAGGCGATGCCATTCAGACGGCGCGCGTTGGTGAATGGAACGTAAGCAAGGTGCTGGCCGTCGGCGGAGAACGAACCAGTTTCGGCCATGGGCAGCGGCACTTCCATCGGCAGCCCGCCTTCCACGGAGACGGTAAACAGGCGGTTATAGCGCGAACTGCTGTTGCGGCTGGAACGGAAGAGGATGCGTTTGCTGTCGGGTGTCCAGCCGACAACGTCGTCGATCGCCGGATGATGCGTCAGCCGCTTAGCGACGCCGCCCTGCGAGGGCATCACGTAAGCGTCAACATTCCCTTCATAGTCGAGGCTGAAAGCCAGCCACTTGCCGTCCGGCGAAAGCGAGGGGCTCGACTTCACGCCGGGGCCGCTGGTCAGCAAGTGTGCAGCGCCGCCATCACGCGAAACCGTCCACAGCTCATCGCCGTAAACAAAGACGATCTGCGAGCCCGAGATCGTGGGCGAGTGCAGAAACGGAGCCGCACTCGTTTCGGCTGCGGCTGAAAAACAGAAGAAAAACGACAGGAGAGTGGCAAAGAGCAGAAGACGCTTCATGGGATACCTCAGGGACACAGGTGTGAGAAGAAGCGGAACTTTATCACAGGAAGAGGGGACAGGTGACAGGGAACAGGGGAGAGGGACTTCCGAATTGTTCCACGTGGAACAATGTCGGAACCGACTGCGGTAGCGGTCGGGTTAGCCGAATCCCAGTCTCCTCCTCAACGGGAAGGGTTCCGACCGGAGTGTGCAAATTGTTCCACGTGGAACAATTTTTACGCGGAACTCGCGGTATCGGTCGAGTTAGAGCAGTCGCGCTCGAACATTCCCTAGCAGGAATGGTCCCCGACGGAGCACGGAAATTGTTCCACGTGGAACAATTTCAGGCTCAAGCTGGCAGCAGCGAGCCGGCGGCCGGAAGCCAATTCCATCTGCTCCCTCGATAGAATGGTTTCTGTTTATGGCTAAATCAGTCTTACTCTTCTGCGCAGCATTGGCTCTTGCGGGGATCGCAAGTGCCGACCAGAACACGGAGCGCGCCGTAAGCGTGCGCGCTGCCAACCTTTATATATCGCCCGATACCCACAGCCAGCGACTCGCCGTGGTTGACCGCGGACGGGAGGTGGCTGTCCTCGAGCACAGCGGGAGTCAATGGGTCCACGTGCTGGCGTCATTGGGCGGGGACCGAAGCCTGGGGTTGGACCCTGATCAGGATGAGGGCCGCGATGTCTCCGGCTGGATGCTGGATAAAGGTCTGGTCAGAAAGAACACGCCCAACGGTGACCAAATCGTCTTTGGAGAAGCGGCCGACTCGGAAGCCGAAGCCAGCCGGCGCGGTGGCCGGAAGGGCGCCGACAAAGATGCGCTGCGCCTTTACTATCGCGTCGCTGAATACTTTCCCAATTCTCCTGTGGCGGGCGAGGCGGCGTATCGCTCTGCCGATATCGGCTGGCAGCTCGATCTCCAGGACATGCGTTCGCGTCCGTCGGCAAAGGAAAAAGATCCGTACATGCGCCATCAAATGGACGAGGAGCAGATGCGCCACGTGGAAAGCAAATATAAAGGCACCAAGTGGGCCGACCTTGCGGCGTTCGATTTGATCGACAACAAGCTTTGTGGGGACTGGCAAG
>JAFAUE010000289.1 GCA_019243475.1 Acidobacteriota bacterium
CGCGGCGATGTACCGACGCAAGGGCGACGTGGAACAGGCCAAGCGTCTCGAAAGCGGCGCCGCGTTCGGTCGTTCGGCAATCGCGGTGATTCTGGCCGAATCGGAGCGCGAGGACGTCGCGCACACGGCGGACACGGGACGCTACAGACTCGTCGATGGCGAGTGGCAGATCATCGACGACGAGCCTACCGACCCGACTGGTCAGTGACAGCCGTCGATGGCCGCGCAGCTCGTCGCGCGAAGCATGCACGGCAGGTTATACGCGGCTGACCCGCTCGCCTGCAGGTTCGCGCAGACGTCTTCGCAACTCGCTCCATGCGGAGTCGGCTGAGCTGCGGGGCACCCGAGCTCGGCCATGTGCTGGCAGACTGATGCGCAAGTTGGCGCTGCGTCCGTGGCGGCTGGCACGGGCGTCGGGCCGGGCGTCGGCTTCGGGCAGGCGGCGAGCAAGAGCAGCAGGGCGAGGCGTTTCACGATCGCACCTCCGCGGGGATTGAGCCGAGCATGGACGGCGGCGGAACCACGTCGCCAAACCAGCAGTCGTCCGTCGGGCCCCAGGTCATGTACTCCTGGTGAAACCAGACGTACCCGCGATCGCCCCATCCGGTCGACCACGAGTTGGCGATGCGGAACCAGATCGCGCCGTCGTTGGGGTTCGTCCAGTAGCCCATGCAGCAAAGCGCGTGATCCCCGGCGATCTGCTTATCGATGGGCGGCAGCTCGGCGCCTGATGCGAGCTGATTGCCGCAGAATGCCTCGCTGACCGCCGTGCCGAAGACGACGGCATGGCCGGCGAGCAGTGCCTGCTGGAGCTGCTGAATCCGGTCCGCCCCGGTCGCGATGATTCGGTGGTACGCGTCCAGGCTGCGCTGGTCGTACGCATCGTGGAACGCCTGCGGTGTCGGCATCGTCTTGAACCGATCGCCGCTGTCGCTGTACGGCCAGATCGATTCGGGGCAGAACCCGATATGCATCAAGGTCCTGAAGTTGTCCTTGATGTAGGCGCCGGCATCCTCGGAGCTCGTGCCCTCCCATCCCCTGGCGCAAAAATAATTGAACAGCCGCGACATCAACGGCGGGTTCGGGACGCCCTGCAGGTGATGTGCGATCCGCACCGCCTGGGCCGTCGCGTTCGCGGTGCAGCTTCCAAGCTGACCCTGGTCGAGGATCTCGACCACGTGCTGCTCGAGCGACACTTCCTTCGGCAGCGCGAGCACCGGCCCGAGCTTGAGCGCCGCGTTTCGGTCTCGCGGATCGTGCGGCGCCCGCCGCCACCCGAGCGCTCTCACTTGCCACCTCCACCGCTCGAATGCTGGTCGAGCCAGATCTTAGCCCGCAATTCGTGGAGCTTCTCCGTGTCGGTCTGCTGCTTGTTGGCGAGCGACTGGTGGAAGAACGACAGCACCGCGCACTGCACCGCCTTAACGCCGAACCGCGAGACGAGATCGTCCAGGAGCGTCGCGTAGTCGTCACTCGCCAGATCCTTGGCGACGTCGGCGACCAATGCCTGCCACGGGACCTGATCCGCCACGCATTGCTCCCACGTGACGACGTTGGGCGGGACGTGGGCGCAGCCCGCCCCAAGGCCCAACTCGAATCCGATAATCACAGCGAAGCAGGCAAGCAGAACGGACAGCGCATGTCGTGTCATGCCGCCCATCGTGACGGCGAGCGGCGACGGCTAAACTTTCAAGCCGCTGAGCACGATCACAGAAGCTTGACCAGCCCCCCCCCGTAAGTTAAGTCACTGCGCGCGCAAATCCTCGGGGGGCCGAAAGGAGCGCCTATCGAAGCATCAACGTCGAGTGCGTCGTGAAGCAGGACGTGACGGCGTCGTGTCCCCGATCTCTGTCGCGGCTTTGTCCAAGACCGCCGAAGCCCACTCCGAAAGGTTCTGGTTCTGGTTTCGAGCTGCCGCCACCCACCGGGCTTTCCGCTCCGGATTGGCGCGTATCTTTATGCTGTCGGACTTCACCGTCGAGGGATCGGCTGGCGCTCGTGGCATAGACCGCAAGTGTATGACGCGATGCCGGCGCTTGGAAAGACGTTGCACGTGTGGGCACAGTGTGCGCACAGTATTACCACAAAAACAAGCCCCCGCCGAAATCGCGGCTTGCCACCAGGAAATCGGCGAGGGCCAGGAACACCCAAACGGTCACCCGCTCGGGCCTTCGATGGCAGTGGACCAGAGCGGGGGGCGGAGGTCAACCTACATGGTCGACGCCGAGGA
>JAFAUE010000354.1 GCA_019243475.1 Acidobacteriota bacterium
CGAGGCGCGCCTGTAGCAGAAGCTTTTCCTGTTCCTGCAGCTTCAGTTCAATCCGCGTGGCGTTCCACACCTTGATCGGAATCGCCACCGTCGCGATGGTGCCGACGTAGATCGCCGCTTCGATCCAGAAATTGTCGCCATAAAGAAAGAACACCCGATTCGGGAAGGCCCTTCCCACCTGCTCGCGCAAAAGTTGAAGCAGCAGGATGCCGACGAAAAACGCAACTTGCCAATCCTGCCGCGGTCGGGGAAAGTTTCGTCGTATCCAGCGGTAAATACTCAGATCGACCATGGGCGAGAACGACCATATTTCTTCCCGATTAGCAGCGTACTCGCGGAAAGCTCCGGCCACGTATCCCGCGATGGCGTTTAATGGAAAAGCCAGATATTCGTGCCGCCAAAATTCCGGCACGGCGCAAAGAGCGGCCAGCGCGACCCCGGCCAGCCGTCCACCCATAACGCCGACGATGATTGCGCTCTCGAAAGCGACGTCAGCGGCCTTGAAGTTTGGCACTACCGCGCGCACCCAAACGCCGAGCGCTACCGGAATGCCGACAAAGAGCACGATATCGATCTGCTGCCGCGTGCTGCGAATCTCATTTCGGAACAGAACCGATTTGAAGTAGCGTGAACGCACCACTGCGCTGGCGATTGCGGCGACCACGCCGAGCCTTATCAGCAGCGTGATGAGGATGAGTTTCTGGTCCAACGCGGTTCTCGAAAGCTCTGGAAAGTCGCGATCTCAGTATTGCCCCGCTCGTAAGACTAAGCCTAGCAGGAATGCGCCGATATAATGAATTCGTGAGCTCCTCCTCCATCAACTCGCAGGCGGCGAAGCGCGCTGAGGCGGATTTTCCTACGAAGTTCGGCCACTTCCGCATCGTCGGTTTTGAAGGAACCGAGCGCGATCCTGAGACGTGCCGTCCCGAAGCCGCCGTTGCGCTGGTGATGGGAGACATTCAGGCGCAAGCCCCGCTGGTTCGGATTCATTCGCAATGTCTCACCGGGGACGTCTTTCACTCGCTGCGTTGCGACTGTCGCGACCAGCTCGAGCTGGCGCTGAAGATGATCGCGAATGCCGGATCGGGAATTCTGATCTACGAGCAAAAAGAAGGACGCGGAATAGGACTCATCGCCAAACTCCAGGCCTATGAGTTGCAGGACCAGGGACTCGACACCGTTGAGGCGAACGAACGGCTCGGCTTCAAGGCGGACCATCGCGAGTTCGAGTTGCCGGCCGCCGTTCTGCGGACGTTGGGCGTCCACCAAGTGCGCCTGATCTCAAACAATCCGCAGAAGGTTGCGGCTCTGGAAAACGCGGGAATTCGCGTTGTCGAACGCGTGCCCTGCGAACCAGGCGCCACCGAAAAGTCTGCTGCTTACCTTAGAACCAAAAAGGAAAAGTTAGGGCATCTGCTCAAGTGAAGCCTGCTGTGATCTCATCGGCACTCAATACCTTGAAACGTTAATCACTACTTCGAGTCGCTTCGTCCCAGCTTTTCCAATTTCCATGAATCGAATAGGAGTTGCGCGAGTCTCATGTCCAAACGGGGGCAGACTTGCTTCAACATCTAAAGTTTGGCTGGCGATTACTGCGCAAGAACCTTGGCTTCACCATCATTGCAGTCAGTACTCTTGGGCTCGGCATTGGGGCGACAACCGCGGTGTTCACGCTGGTGGATACTGTTCTGCTGCGTCCTCTCGCCTACCGCGAACCTGCCCAGCTGGTGTCCATCGCCGCCAATGAACCGGGTGCTGGCGGAGCGAACGTAGGCTTCAATCCGCTGGAGCTCGACGACCTGCGGCAGAACGCCGGGATCTTCGATCAGGTTGCCGCGGTCTGGCCGGTCAGCGCCAATGTTACGGGAGGTGACCATCCCGAGCGCATCGAACTCCTCGGCACGAGTCCGAACTACTTTTCCATGCTCGGTGTCGCGCCTGAGCTGGGCCGCGTCTTCGGCCCTGAGGACGAGGCGCAAGGTTTCGCCGACGCGGTTGTTCTTAGCGATGCTGCATGGCACCGTCTGTTTGGCGGCGACCGCAACGTTCTCGGGCGACGCGTTTACGTTGACACCGATGGATACACCGTTGTCGGCGTCATGCCGCCCGGCTTCCGTCATCCGGGAAATACCGTTGCGGGGGACGTCGATATCTGGGCGACCGCGGGGTACAAGGCGGATCCTTTTCCTCATCCGCCGAAGCGCGAACAGCGATTCATTCCCAGCGCCATGGCTCGCCTCAAGCCGGGCATCAGCCTGGACACCGCTCAGAAACGTCTCGACACGTTTGTGAGTCAGCTCCGCCAGCAATATCCCGATGTGTATTCGTCTTCGAGCGGTTGGAGGCTGGATCTCACCGCGATGGACGAAATCGTGGTGGGCAAGTCTCGTCCTTTGCTGTGGACTCTGCTCGCTGCAGTGGCGGTAATCCTCTTCATCGGCTGCATTAACATCGCCAATCTTCTTCTGGCTCGCGCAACTACGCGGGAGCGGGAGATCGGTGTTCGTCTTGCCCTGGGCGCGAGCCGCAGCGATCTCATCCTGCAACTGTTGACCGAATCATTTCTTATTTCCGTTCTCTCGACGCTTCTTGGAATCACGCTGGGTTGGGCTTTGCTGCGGACGATGATTGCGCTCGCCTCGTCAAAGCTTCCGCGCGTTCACGAGATATCCCTCAATCTTGATCTGCTCTTCTTTGTCATAGCTATTGCAATGCTGACGACAGTCGCCTTCGGGTTGGTGCCGGCACTCCAGACCTCTTCTCCAAATCTGTTGCAGAGCCTGGGAGGAGGCGGTCGAGCCGGCAGTGCAGGCCGCCGTCAAAACAAAATGAGGGAAGGACTTGTAATCGCAGAAGTCGCCATGTCGCTGGTGCTGCTTGCCGGCGCTGGACTGCTCGGACGCACGCTGTGGCGGCTGGTAAACGTCGATCCCGGGTTTAATCCTTCTCACGTGGAGATTGCGCAAATCTGGTTATCGGTACCCAACCATCCTGAATTGGATCCCTACGGGAAGCCGGAGCAGCGCATGGCTTTCAATCGCGAACTCCTTCGTCGTCTTAACGCCATTCCCTTCGTTCAGGAAGCGGCCTTGTCCGGCGTGCTGCCGCTTACGGGGGAACAATTCATTGCCAAGCTGGGGATCGAGGGGCGCGTTACCGATCCACGCAGTGCGCCCGATTTGCCGCAGCTCACAGTCAGTCCGAATTATTTTCACGCGCTGCAAACGCCTTTGCTGCGGGGACGGCTGTTCGCTGAAAGCGACGACATCAAGAGCGCCGACGTGGCCATCATCGACCAGACTGCTGCCAGGCAATTCTGGGGGAATGAGGACCCAATCGGCCACCGCGTCGCATTCTTGCGTGGGGCGAAACCGAGGTGGTTCACGATCGTGGGCGTTGTTGCCAACCTGAAGCAGTCCCGCCTGGATGATGTGCCCGCTCCTCACTTCTACTTCTCTCTCTATCAGGTTGGGCCACGCACGTTGGGCGTGATTGCGCGGTTGAGGTCAGGACTCTCGCAGGACGAAGCTGCCGCTCTCGCCTCCACCGGCGAGCAGATCAAGAGGCAAGTCCAGGCCGTGGACAAAGATCTTCCCGTTTTCGGAATTCAGCCAATGACCAATCTGGTTACGAATTCGGTTGCCGCACGCAGGTTCGCAGCGGAGATCATTGGCACCTTCTCCATCGTTGCCCTGCTTCTCGCCGCGATCGGCGTCTATGGAGTGATCTCCTACTGGGTCACGCAACGCACGCGAGAACTGGGAATTCGCATGGCCATCGGAGCTCAACCGGGCGATGTTCTCAGGCTGGTGCTCAAGCATGGCTTGCGCCTCTGCGGAATCGGCATCGCCTTGGGGCTTGCCGCTGCCGCGGCAACCAGTCCGCTGCTGCGCTCCCAGGTGTACGGAGTTTCCATTTTCGATCCAGTCGTTCTTAGCCTGGCGCCAATGGTGCTGCTGTGCGTGGCCTTCGTGGCAGCGTACCGGCCTGCGTCGCGCGCAATGAAAATCAATCCGATCGCCGCTCTGCGGGAAGAGTGAACTTCTTAGGCGGAGATGTAATCCTCGACCGAGGTCTCGTCCTGCCTCGGTCTGGGAAAGGCGTTTGCGAACGCCGATCCTCCAAGGGCAATCATCATGTTCAACAATAATGCGAAAACCCCTGCATACGCCGAAATAGTGTGCGTCCCGAAGTGGAACGGATAAACCGCAGTGAGATGCTGCGATACGGCCATCGACGTGCCGACAACCATTCCTGCAAACCAGCCGGCCAGGAGCGCGACGGAGTGAAACCAACGCGTAAATAATCCCAACACTACGGCAGGAAGAGTTTGCAGGATCCAGATTCCACCCAGCAATTGCAGATTGATGGCGTACTGCGGCGGTGCGAGTAAAACGAAGCACAGAGCTGCCAGCGCAATTGCCAGTGACATCGCGCGCGCGATCAGAGTCTCGGAGCGCGGCTGCAGGTTGCGGTCGATGTATTCACGAAAGATGTTGCGGGTGAAGAGATTTGCGGCTGCGATGGACATGATGGCGGCCGGCACCAGAGCGCCAATCGCGAGCGATGCCAGGCAGAATCCTGCAAACCAGGAGGGAAGCACTTTCACGAACAGGGCGGGAACCACATCGCTGGAGGAGGCCACTTTTACTCCGGCTGCGAGCGCGCAGTATCCAAGCAGCGCGATCAACCCCAGCAGGAAGGTGTACGCCGGCATGTAAACACAGTTTCTGCGGATAACGGCGCCGCTCGACGAGCTGAGGATCGCCGTAATGCTGTGGGGGTACAGGAAGAGTGCCAAAGCGGAACCAAACACCAGAGTTCCGTAGGAGAGGTATTGATTCGGCGCGAGCAGCAACGACGCTGGATGCGGTCGTGCCGCAAGCGCGATCGACGCCGAGCGGAAAATTGCCGAATAGCCGCCTAGCCTCAGCGGTAGATAGATGATGCAGGTGAGCACGACTGCGTAAATCATCACGTCCTTCACCAGCGCAATGCTTGCCGGAGCCCGCAATCCTCCCTTCCAGGTGTATCCGGCAAGAATTCCAAAAGCGATAAGCAGCGGGATGATGGAAGCAGACGTGTGTCCAATGCCAAGCGCAGCAACCGATACCTGCACGCCGACCAGCTGAAGTGCCAAATAGGGAATCGTCGCCAGGATGCCGGTCAAGGTCACGGCCAGCGCGAGCCAATGACTTCCATAGCGCCCCCGTACGAAATCCCCCGCAGTTACATAGCCGTGACGCTTGCATACTGACCACAGCCGCGGCATAGAGACGAACGCAAAGCTGAAAGTCAGGGCTGCATAGGACAACGCGAAGAAGCCCGGGCCGCCGGTTCCGTAGATCAATCCGGGAACTGCGATCACCGTATAAGCGGTAAACAAATCTCCACCGAGGAGGAACCAGGTGATCAGAGTGCCGAATCGGCGGCCGGCGAGTCCCCATTCCTCAATGGCATGAAGGTCAGCGCGCTTCCAGCGGCTCGCTACGAAGCCAATCGCCGCCACCAGCGCGAGAAGCATTCCAAAGACTGCGCTCGCTACCCAGTCGATGCCCGCGCTCATTCAGCGGGCCTTCCGGTGCACGATGGCAGTGATCAGCGCCGTGAGAGGAACCCAGGCAAACTGATACCAGTAGAAGAAGGGAAAGCCGAACAGCGTCGGTCCGCTCCGCGAGTAAAGCGGAACACTTAACAGCGCGACCCACGGCACCAGAAGCAGCCACAACCACTTCCTGTTCTTCATCAGCAAACCCTTTAGGCGAAGTCGGCGGCAGGACAACGTATCACAAGCGAATGCCGGAGCATCTCGACAACAGATGAGGGGCAGGGAAGCGATGAGTCTCAGTGCTCGATTGCCGATGGCTTAGGCCGAAGCTCAGTAACGGAGGCATAGCCGGCGATGCCTGCAAGTAGCACCACCGCGCCGAGCGTGAATCCGGGGACGTAGGACCCAGTGGACTTGATCAGCAGTCCAACCAATAACGGCGCTGCGATTCCCGCCAAGTTGCCCGCGAAGTTTTGCGTGCCCATCCAGATGCCGACGTGCTCCGATGGCGCGCAGCATTGCAACAGAACGATAAGGTTGCCGGTAGCCAAACCCACCATACACGCTCCAAAGAGACAGGCAATCGCAGCAGCCGGATGGCTCACGCGCACGGCGGCGATGAGGAACAAGGCGCACAGAAAGCCAATTGCGATGAGGTTCTTGCGCGTTCTAACTTCATTGAAGCCGCGCTTAATCAATGAATCGGCCAGAAATCCTCCGGCTGGCTCGCACACGCCGAAAATCAGGAATCCAACAGCCGCCAGCAAGCCCGCCCGCACAATATCGAAATGGCGGACTGTGACCAGATAGTCCGGCAGCCACGTGACAAGGACATACCAGTAGTAATCGAAGCAGAAAAAGCCGGCACAGATCGCCAGCAGATTGCGGTTAAAGAGATGGCGGTAATCGTTCGCGGGCCTGCCTTGGCGGTCGCGCGGTGAAACCGACAATCGCGAGGGAAACCAGGCGAACCACGGCACAAGCCAGAGCAGCGCAACGAATCCCAGAGTCACGAAGCTATAGCGCCAGCCGAACCGCACCAGCAGCCACGGGATCAGCACGCCGCCAAACACCATGCCCATGCGCGTGCCGCAGTTGAATAGTCCCGAAGGCAAGCCTCGCTCCGATGGAACAAAAAGAACGCTGACGATCTTCGTTCCGCCTGGCAGATAGATCGATTCGCCGATTCCCAAAATGACACGGAAGCCGATGAGCATGGCGAGGCTCGTCGCCACTCCCGTCAGCCCCTGCGCCACTGACCAGATGGCGAACGTTCCCGCATAGAGCCAGTAGAGGTTGAATCGGTCGCTCGCCCAGCCAATCGGCACCTGCATGAGCGCGTACGACCAGAAGAACGACGAGAGCAGCAGGCCTTTGCTTTCCGGCGAAAGATGCAGCTCGCTCGATATCGAAGGAAGCGCGAAGGAAATAGCTGCGCGATCAAGATAGTTGATGAGCGAGGCAGCGAACAGCAGACCAACCACGCTCCAGCGGCGGCTGCTCGATACATCGAAGTTGTGCCGCGGAACCTCTGCCTGTGCTGCCGAACTCGCTGGATTCATAGTCGTGGAAAGCTGATGGGCCGCGTAAGCATAGCGCACTCCGCAGCAGCGGGCTTCGCGAAGCGACATTTGCCTTCCCATTTCATTCTGCGATTTCGCAAATCGGTCCGCAGGCGAACTCGTACAATCGACGGTTCCTATGCCACAGATTGGCTCGATTTCCGTCTGTCCCGTTCGAGTTCCGCTCGACAAAGTCACTTCATTCGCGACGCGAACGGTCAGGGCCCGCGAGTACTGCCTGGTAAAAGTCCATTCCAAGAATGGGATTGATGGAATCGGCTTCTGTTACGTCGGCACGGCAGGAGCCCAAATCGCCGAGATCGCCATTCGCGACCTGCTTGCGCCAGTTCTGATCGGCCAGGACAGCGAGCGCATTGAAGGCCTCTGGGATGAGATGTACCGGGAATCGCTGCTGCATGGGCGAGCCGGCACAGTCATGCGCGCGTTAAGCATTCTCGACATCGCTCTCTGGGACTTGAATGCTCGCTCAGCCAAACTGCCGTTATATCGATATCTTGGCTGCTGGGCGCGAGACACTGTCCCCTGCTACGCCAGCGGCGGATATTACCTGGACGGGAAAACTCCGAAGCATCTCGGACAGGAAGTTGCTGGTTGGGTGAAGCAAGGTTTTCAGGCGGTAAAGATCAAAGTTGGACGCTTGTCTCCAGACGGAGAGGAAGAGCGGGTGCGCGCAGCGCGCGAAGCCGCCGGTCCAGATGTCCACCTGATGATGGACATCAATAATGCGTGGCGGGACCTGCCGACCGCCCTTCTCTATTGTCGTCGTTTTGAAAAATACAATCCGTACTGGGTGGAAGAGCCTTTCAGCCCAGACGACATCGAGAACCACGCCCGTCTTGCCGCAGCCACAAGCATTGCCGTCGCCACCGGAGAAATCGAAGCCGGTCGATGGCGATTCAAAGAGCTTCTCGATAAGAAAGCTGCAATCATCCTGCAGGCTGACGCAGCCGTGTGCGGCGGAATTACGGAGTGGCGTCGTATCGCGCAGACCGCGTCCAGCTATGGAGTTACTGTTTCGCCGCACTGGTTTCATGACCTGCATGTGCACGTTGTAGCCGCAACTCCCAACGCACGCTACGTGGAGTTCTTTCCTGATGACCAGGTCCTCAACTTCAGGAAGTTGATCAACCGTCAATTGGAGTTCAAGAATGGGAATCTGCTTCTGCCGAAAGGCGCAGGATTAGGATTTGATTTCGACGAACGCGCAGTGAAGAAGTATGCATTGCATTCGCAGAAGCCGTGGACGGAAGTCAGATAGCAATGCGCGCGCAGCTCTCGTATGAGGCGCGAGGCTCTTCGAGCACCATCTGAGTGGTTGCCGGGAGCTGCTCGCTGGATCGGGATGCCTCCAGCCATACATCACGAACTCTCTATGTTTGACCGCGTCCGATGCAGTTTGGCGGTGCCGCCGCTCACCCTGTTGGTGTTCCTCATCGCCTTCGTGCAGCGGGACTACGCGCAAAGCCCGCATGCGGTGAACACGGGATATGTCGGCTCGCAGGAATGTGCGCTGTGCCATGCCGATATCTTTGAGACGTATTCAAAGACCGATATGGGGCGATCGATGGCCGTGGCGCAAACAACTCTG
>JAFAUE010000486.1 GCA_019243475.1 Acidobacteriota bacterium
TCGTCGTTGCCATGCGAAACCTGAGCCAGCCTCTTCACCTTCGCAAGCTCCTCCGGAGTGTTCACGTTTGCGAACATCTCCCGAGGAAATCCCTTGGCGATGAGCTGCGGCTCGTCAATTATCTCAATCCGGTTGTGTTCGTCCATCTTGCCCCCACGGGGGGCTTCCAACAAGCGATGAATTGAGAGCTCCCCGTTCTTCAAGGCTGCGTCAAACGCGGGCAGCAGGCGACGATGATAGGCGGCGCAGAGTGGCTGCAAGCGCCCTTGTATGCGCGCAAGCACGGCGTCGCTCGCGGTCCGGTCGCAGACGTCAGCTAGCCATCGGAACCATTGCGCATCTACCAGCGGCAAATCGACCGCAAACACAAGGTTCCAGTCTGTGGCGCTGCGCGACAGCGCTGTACTGATTCCTCCGAGAGGACCCTGCCCTGGCACGGCATCCGGGAGCGCCGCGTGATGGCCGAAGTTGCTGCTTACGACGAAGACCTCAGTGACCACGTCCTGCAAAACACTCAGCGCGTGTGAGAACAGCGTACCCGAGCCCCATGGAATCAGCGCTTTGTCTGTTCCCATGCGCCGGCTGCTCCCTCCGGCGAGCACGTAGCCAGTGATGTCTGAACGCCGCATACTGCAAGCCTAAAGTAGCCGAATCGCGCGCGAAAAGCTCGTTTGCCCGGCAAATCCGGGGGCATTCCGTGCTAAAATTTCGCTACTTTCCCGCCTTTTTTGGGCCTCAATGGAACTCCGCAAGCAGCTCAGGGCAGCATTCTTTTTCCTCTTCATAGTTCTGGCGCTCAGCGTTGCCGGATACCGGCTCCTGGGAGGACCATCCGTCACATTCCTCGACGCCCTGTACATGGCGATCGTCACACTCTCGAGCGTCGGCTACAGCGAGATTGTCGATACGACCCACCATCCCGCGCTGCGGGTATTCAACATTTTCGTGATCATCTTCGGCGTGATGATCATGCTGTATGTGTTTTCCGTGGTGACGGCTTTCCTTGTAGAAGGCGAGATCACCAACATTTTCTGGAGACGTAAGATGCTCAAGCGGATCAGCGAGCTCAAAGATCACTACATCGTTTGCGGACTCGGCGATACCGGCCGTCATGCCATTGCCGAATTGGAACGCACGCAGGCTCCTTACGTGGTAGTGGAAACCAACGAAGAGAATATTAAGCGCCTGGTGAAGCACGAAGATGGACTGCACCGCGAGATGCTGTACGTCGTCGGCGACGCCACCGACGCCGAGCTGCTCGAGAGCGTTGGCATCGATCGCGCACGGGGCCTCATCAGCACGCTGGCCAATGACAAAGAGAACCTGGTCATCACCGTGCTTGCACGGCAGAAGAATCCCAATGTCCGTATTGTTGCCCGCTGCATCGATCAGAATTTCGCGGAGCGTCTCATCAAAGCGGGCGCCGACTCTACGGTCTCTCCCAACCAGATCGGCGGAATGCGCATTGCCAGCGAGGTACTGCGGCCGCACGTCGTTAGCTTTTTGGACCTCATGCTTAAGGATGTCAGTCGCACGCTGCGTATCGAGGAGATCGACATCCCCGAGGATTCAGCGTGGGCGGGCAAGCGACTCAACGAGATCAATCTTCGCGGCAACTACAATCTGCTTCCGCTTGCGCTCAAAGACGCCTACCACGACGGCCGCCAGCATGGCTTCTGGGTGAACCCGCCGGAGAACGTTTTGTGTCATCCCGGTCTCGTCGTCATCGTACTGGGTGATATGAAAAATATTCACGAGGCGAGGGAGCATGCCGCGAAACTGGCTCGCTCCGTGGCAGCGCAATAGTGCTACAGTGGAACCTGAAAGTTGTTAGTCGATGACCTGGACTGAAACCTTCCATTGCGAAATCTGCGGCAAACAAAAAGGCAGCGTTGACCACTGGTGGCTGGCTTGGATGGAACGTTATCGTCCGCCCTTCCCCGAGGCTGAGGAGCGGCCGCTGCTGAAAATCTATCCCTGGGACAACATGAGCGCGCACGACGCCGATGTGAAGCACCTGTGCGGGCAAGCGTGCCTGCAGACACTGGTAGCGCGCTGGATGAACGCTGCTATCGGCGCAAGCGCGCAAGCCGCGCCCATTCGGCATATTCGCTAATTTCTCTTCGCGTAGTGCAGGCAAAAAACAAAGAACAATGAAAACTGTTCCCGCAGGGAACGGCAGCATCATCCGCCCGCCTTCTGATACAACTCTCCCGTTGAAGCTGCTCCAAGCTCCGAGGTAGGTGTAATGTCTCTTCGCCAACATCGCGCGACTGCGGGCTGGACTGGGTGGTTAAATGGGTTCATTCTTTGCTGCTCGATTCTCCTGAGCAGTCTCTCTCTCCGCGCCCAGGATCCTTCCAACTCTCCTGCATGGAAGCACGCTGAACATCTACGGCACGGGATCAATGCCAGCGAATGGTTCGCGCAGTCACGCGACTACAGCGTGCAACGCCTCTCGACCTATACAACGCTCGACGACATCGCACTTATGCACTCGCTTGGCTTCGATCACATGCGCCTGAGCATCGATCCTGCGATCTTTGACTGCCGCGGCCCATGGCAGGACTGCGACCGCGTGAAGATGCTCGATCAGGTAGTCGCCAAGGCTCTCGCCGAGCAGCTTGCCGTCATCATCGACATCCACCCCAACGATCAGTTCAAGCACGAGCTTTCAAGCGACAGCAACGCCGTGGAAAAATTCCGCCTGCTGTGGGGCAGGCTGGCTGCGCACTTCGCCGGCAGCAATCCCGAAATGGTCTTCTTCGAAGTGCTTAACGAGCCGGAGGAGCGCGATCCTTATCGCTGGGCAGGCGTTGAGCAGCGTCTGCTGGAAGAGATTCGACACCAAGCTCCGAAGCACACCATCATCGTGGCCGGCGGCCGTTACTCCGATATCGGCGACATGGTCATGCTTCCGCAGTTCAACGACGGCAATGTGATTGTCAACTTCCACTACTACGAGCCGCACTTATTTACTCATCAGGGCGCAAGCTGGGGCGTTCCATTCTGGATCGACGTAAAGGATGTCCCTTATCCGCTTACTCCCGATTCGGCGCAAAAGCCAGTCTCCCAACAAAGCGACTGGACAGCCAAGTGGCAGCTCACGGAAGCAGGTCTTGAGCACTGGGACGTGGCAAGAATCAATGAAGAAATGCGCTTTGCCGCCGATTGGGCCAAGGCACACAACGTACCGCTCACGTGCAATGAGTTTGGCGTTTACCGCAACTTCTCCGATCCTGCTGCGCGCGCGCGTTGGATTACCGACGTGCGCACCGCGCTCGAGCAAAACCACATCGGCTGGACGATGTGGGACTACCGCGGCGGCTTCGCGGTAGTGAACAAGCAGGATGGCACGACCAAGCCCGACGATCAGGTGCTCCACGCCCTGGGGCTGAAGTAGGGAAAAGGCATTTTCGGCTTTCGGCTTTCGGCTTAGCCAATACTTATAAAACTTTTAATGTCAAGGATTCTGTGTGCTGCAGGCTTTGCCGAAACTTGAAACCTGAAACTCGAAACGCCTTTGGTTATTCGTCGAGGTATGTCGAGCAGTTATTTCGCCGCTCGCGTCACATCTCAGGTTAGTATTTCTCCACGCGAGACCGAGGAACCTGAATGCCCGCAATCACTACGCCAACCAGCTCCTCAATGACCAATGCTTCCGTGCCCCAGAACACCAACTATCGCGCCATGGCGATGGTTACCACGTTGTTTTTCATGTGGGGCTTTCTCACTTGTCTAAACGACATTCTGATCCCGCATCTGAAGAGCATCTTCGACTTGAACTATGCGGAAGTGATGCTCGTGCAATTCGCGTTCTTCTCGGCATATTTCATCTTCTCGTTTCCCTCAGGAAAGATCATCGATTTCTTTGGCTACAAGCGCGCCATGGTTGCCGGACTGGTGACGATGGGCGTTGGCGCATTCATGTTCGTTCCCGCGGCGGCGGTACCGTCGTTTCCATTGTTTCTCGCCGCATTGATTACGCTGGCTGCAGGAATGACGATCCTGCAAACCAGCGCCAACCCCTATGTCGCGGTATTGGGACCACCGCGCACGGCATCGAGCCGCCTGAACTTTACGCAGGCATTCAACTCTCTGGGCACGACAGTCGCACCCGCCTTCGGCAGCCGTTTGATCCTGGGCGCAGTCGCAGCTCCGGTTGCGGTTGAGGTGCTGCGGGCGATGTCTCCTGAGCAGCGGCATACCTATCAGATTGCTCAAGCCTCATCAGTCAAAGGTCCGTACATTGGACTCGCGCTCGCTCTCCTGCTTCTGGCCGTGATCATCGGTTTCTTCAAGCTGCCGACGATTGAAGCCGTCGAGGCTCACGGCACAGTTCATGACTCGGTGTGGCGCTATCGACACTTGGTGCTCGGCGCCGTGGGAATCTTCGTCTATGTAGGAGCGGAGGTCTCGATTGGCAGCTTTCTGACGAATTACTTCAATCGTCCGGACATCGGCGGCCTCAGCCTGCAGGATGCGGCTGACATGCTGAAGTACTACTGGGGCGGAGCGATGATCGGACGCTTTATCGGCTCGGCGCTCCTGCAAAAGATCAGCACCGGCACACTGCTCGGCTTTAACGCGATTGTGGCGTGTCTGCTGGTTGCGGTTTCGATGCTTTCCTTCGGGCATGTCGCCATGTGGAGCATTTTGCTGGTGGGCCTGTTCAACTCCATCATGTTCCCCAGTATTTTCACGCTCGGAGTCGCCGGCCTCGGGCCCTTGACGGGCGACGGCTCAGCGCTGCTGATCGCGGCGATTGTCGGCGGCGCGATTGTGCCCGAACTGCAAGGCGTACTTGCGGACCGCATTGGAATTCATCACGCCTTCATCCTCCCGGTGATTTGCTACTTGTACATCGCATACTACGGATTCCGCGGCTCACGCCCCAGGAACGTGGTTGTTTAGACCGCCAGGAAAAGCGAACACGAAGAGCACGAAGGCAAATAGATCGGGTCGCTGACAACAGAAGAGCTCTGCATGTCTCGCCGTGACCTCTTGTTCTTGCCTCCGTGTCCTTCGTGTTCGTCTGTCGCCCCCAGCCGCTCCTGATACACTCACAAGTTCCCTCCACCACCTGACGCTCACCGATGAAGAAAATCTCTGACCTGGTTCCGGAAAACGTTCGAGCCTTGTCTGCCTATGTACCCGGAAAACCGGTACGCCAGGCGGAGCGCGAGAGCGGCATTCGCTGCATCAAGATGGCGTCGAACGAGAACCCGTTCGGGCCGTCGCCGCTCGCAGTTGCGGCCATTCGTGAAGCTTCCTCGGCAGTCAACTTTTATCCCGACACCGATGCCAATGAACTGCGGCTGCTGCTTGGGGCGCGCCACAATGTGCAGCCGGAACAGATTCTGGTAACGGATGGCTCGACCGCGCTGATCGACATCATCGCGCGCACGCTGCTCGCTCCCGGCCTGAACGCCATTACCAGCGAGAAATCATTCATCATCTATCGCCTGGTCACGCTTGCTTCCAGTGGACGGTTTATCGAAGTTCCAACTCGGGACGACGGCTTCGATCTTGAAGCGATTCTTGCAGCCATCGACCAAAACACCCGCATCGTTTACATTGCCAATCCCAACAATCCGACGGGCACGATATTCTTCGCCGACGCACTCGATTCCTTCATCTCGCGCGTGCCTGAGCACGTGATGGTCCTTCTCGACGAAGCTTATTCCGACTACGGGGAGTTCTACGCGCGCAAACATCGCCAGGAGTATTCCCGATCTTTGGATTATGTCCGCGCCGGCCGGGAGAACGTCGTGGTCCTGCGCACTTTTTCCAAAGCACACGGACTCGCCGGCTTGCGCGTGGGCTATGGCGTTGGCGACGCGCACATGCTGCGCTACTTCGCTCAGGTTAGGACGGCTTTTTCCGTATCGGTGCCCGCTGAAGCCGGGGCCATCGCTGCCCTGCGCGACGAAGCCCACATTCGTTTGTCGCTTGAGCGCAATGCCGAAGGAGTGGAGTTCCTTATGCCGAAGCTCCGCGAGATGGGCTTCCGCGTGGTCCCGACGTCAGCGAACTTTATTTATCTGGAAACGACAGACGATCCAACGCGCTTGGCGCGAGGCATTCAAAACGAAGGCTGCATCGTGCGCAGCCTGGCGCCGTGGGGAGTACCGAACGCGCTGCGCATCAGCGTAGGCACTCCGGAGCAAAACCGTGCACTGCTCAAGGCAATGGCAAAGGCGATGCAGGGTGTGAATGCCGGCTGATTCCACAAAGTCCATCCCGGTCCACTGCGTCCACTATCCCGGAGGCCATGCCAGCGACCGTCCTCCCAGCAAATGCAGGTGCAGGTGGAAGACCGATTGTCCCGCTCCGGGACCGACGTTTAGGACCGTGCGATAGCCATTCTCAATGTCCCGCTTGCGCGCGATCTCCGCCGCTACCAGATGGCATTTGCCGATGATGTCGGCATCCTGCGCTGTAGCTTCCCTCAGGCCGACCATATGCTTCTTGGGAATGATCAGCACGTGGGTGGGCGCCTGAGGATTGATGTCCTCGAAGGCAAAGGTCTCCGCGTCTTCATGAACCTTCTTGCTGGGAATCTCACCGCGGATGATGCGGCAGAACAGACAATCCATGGATACTTCTCCCGTGGGGAATGTCGCGCAGCACTAGTCTAAACGGACGAGAAAAACGCCGCCTTCAGGTGTAGTGCAGCTGCGGGAGATTTCCTCTGCCAGCTCGCGATCGTCGTTCTCCACGCGAACGCGCACCCACTCCCCGGTCGGTCCGGCAAACTCCAGAACCTTCGTTGGATGATAGCGGCTGAGGATGTCGCGCTTCAGCTTCGCGGCGGAGCTTGCGTCGTTGAAGGCGCCGATCTGCACCGCCCACCTCCCCCCACGATCGACTGGAACCGGCGATTCAAGGAGCTCCATCTTCACCCAGCCTGTTCCCGCAGACCACAGATCAATGGCTTTCGCTGCCGCGAGGGACAGATCAAGAATGCGTTCGCCGATAAACGGGCCGCGATCGGTGATGCGCACCACGGCTGCGTGTCCCGTTTTGAGATTCGTCACGCGGACGACGCTGTTCAGCGGCAGCGTGCGATGCGCAGCTGTCATGGCGTTCATGTCATAGATCTCGCCGTTGGAGCCGCGGCGATTGTGGTAGGGCGGTCCGTACCAGCTGGCGATGCCAACTTCCGTCAGCAAGGCGGGCGCGGAGGCGAACTTTTCCAGCTCCGCCTTCGTGCTCTGTACCGCCGGAGTTTCAGGCGGAGGTTTTGTCGGTGTTTCAGCAGTGTTGGACGGCGCAGCCGGTTGCGGCAATTCTGGAGGTTGAGGGACCTTCGCCTGCGGCTGTTTGTGACCGCAACCTGCAAACACGAGCATGGACGCGACCAGGAGGCAGAGATAGCGGGACTTCATCGGGAAGTTTTCTTGGTGTCGTCCAAACGATCGGCCAGCTTGCGCAATTCTTCCGCCATGTTGCGCAGCGCGTGTGTGCCTTCGTTGCGGATCTTAGGCACCACGTTGTCATTCAAATGCTGTACTACCCCTTTGATCTCCTGCTCGATGCGTGACGCGGCTTCGTCGAGTTTGCGTTTGGTCTGGTCGAAATCGGAAGGCATTTTTGACCTCGAATTATTGATTATGTCGAGTGTGCAACGGAGAATCAACGCCATGTGAATCTCAAGAGCACACAGCTTCTGGACACCGATCGGTTCTGTGGACTTGGTGGACAGAGATTGAAGTTTCGCCGGAAGCCAGTGGCCGGTAGCCGGTAGCCGCCCGAGGCTACTGGTATCCTTGTTGGTTTTCGCGGAGCGCGCAATGATGAACCTCGAAGGCAGAGTAGCCATCGTCTTTGGTATTGCCAACAAGCGCAGCATCGCCTGGGCGATCGCGCAGAAGCTGCAAGCGGCCGGCGCCAAACTGGCAATTACCTATCAGAACGAACGGCTCGCGGTCGAAGCAAAGGACCTGATCGACGCACTGCCCGGGACCGATGCCTTCCAGTGCGACGTCTCCAACGACAGTGAAATTACTTCGCTGTTCGACCAGGTGAAGTCCCGATATGGGAAGATTCATACTTTAGTGCACAGCGTCGCCTATGCGCCGGCCGACGAACTCAAGAACGATTTCATCTTTACCACGCGGGAAGGTTTCCGCATCGCCCACGACGTGAGCGTCTACTCGCTGATTGCCCTCGCTCGGGCAGCGTCCCCGCTGATGACGGATGGCGGAAGCATCATCACCATGAGCTACTACGGCGCCGAAAAGGTGGTGCCGCGCTACAACGTGATGGGCGTGGCAAAGGCGGCGCTGGAAGCGTCGGTGCGATATCTCGCTTCCGACCTGGGTCCGCAGAAGATTCGCGTGAATGCCATCTCAGCCGGTCCTATTAAGACTTTGGCCGCGCGCGGAATTTCGGGCCTCGGAGACATGCTCAAGTCTCATGCGGAACGTGCTCCACTCAAGCGCAACGTGGAGACGGGCGAGGTAGGCGACACCGCTTTGTACTTGGCGTCGGACCTGAGCACGGCGATCACCGGAGAGACCATCTACGTCGATTGCGGCTACAACATCATGGGATTTTGAGGAATGCCAAAACGAGCGATCACGATATTCGTTGTCATTGACGTGTTGCTGGTAGCAGCCGCCATCATCGCGGCTTTCAGGCACGTGAAAATCCTCTACGTCATCATCGGCTTCGCCGTATTCTCCGCCATTAACGGAATTATTCTGATTCTCAGTCTGGTAAAGCGTCCTGCAGACTGAGTGAGATCGTTGGGAAAATTCTCAGCGACCTCATCTCTGCAATCAGTCTCTCGGGTTGGCTCTCTTCCCGCCTTGGCAAAAACAAAACAGCCCCCGAATCGCTGATCGGAGGCTGAAGATCCTGAATGCAGCTCTGAGTTAGCCTTGTTTTTCTTTCCTCTGGCCCTGATCCTGCTGCTGGCGGTCCGCATCGGGACCTTTGCGCTGTCCCTGGTTCTGCTGGTTTTGCTGATTCTGCTGCTGGCCTTGATTTTGGCCCATCTGCTGATTGCGGTTCTGGCCCTGCTGCTGCTGGTTTTGGCCTTGTTGCTGGTTTTGGCCTTGTTGCTGGTTCTGGCCAGGGCGGTTCTGCTGCTGATCGTTTTGACGATCCTGTCCCATTATTTCCTCCTTGCGAGAGAACATCGCGTTGAAGTGGGATGCCCCGGCGCTCGGGGAGAGTTGGCGTGATGTCGCCTATTGGCAGACGTGCGGGCCTTGATTTTTCGCTAAATCTTCGCTATTATTCCTCTGGAGTTTTCTGCTAAATCCAGATGCGACGCCGCGACTTCCAACTCACCTCGAACTGCTCTGCTGACCTGCTGCTCGCATTAGGGTCAAAGGTCATTGTGATCCCATAGGGACTTGATGGGATATCCCATCGGGTCCCATAGGGATCGGGATGGGATATCCCATAGGGATCGATGGGATATCCCATAGGGACCTCGATGGGACTTAACCGTTAAGTCCTTTAAAAGCAGGGACCCGACGAAAAAAGGGCTCTGGCTGTCATTCCACGACGATCTTGGCCGTCATATCTTCGTGACCGGGACCGCAACGGATGCTGCAGGCGACGCGGAATTCGCCCTTGCGCGACGTGTCGATGGGGATCTCGGCTGGTTTGCCCGGCTGTATAGGCTCATTGATGCCTAAGTCCTGAACTTCGAATCCGTGCTCTACGTCTTTGGTGGATACGTCGAGCACGATGTTTTGGCCCTGTTTTACGCGGATGACGTCAGGCTCGATGGCAAACCTTCGCATCGTCACCTGCATATGAACGGCGTCGGCAGCGGGTTTTCTTTGGGTGCAGCCGCAGAGCGCCAGAGCCACACAGAGGAGGGCCAGATTGCGAAGCTTCATCTTCGGTTAAAGATAGGTCAATAAACTTAATTCACGAAGAGTGCGTATCTAGGATTTAAGATAACAAACTCGGCTTTCGCAGTAGACGGAGTGCTGGCAAGCCCGTCTTGAAGGCCGAGTTCCCGGTGGTTTTCCACCTCTGGGAAAGGGTTGTGGAATGGACGCAATTGAGACAAAAGTCGCGGAACCGCAGACCGGGCAGACCGAAGAGCTGGTGCTGGTCGATGCCGCCCGGCATGGCGACATGGGTGCGTTTGAGCAGCTGATTAAGCGCTACGACCGCAATGTGTTCCGCATCGCCCAGCACATCACCCAGAACCGCGAAGACGCCGAAGATGTTGTGCAGGACGCATTTATCAAGGCCTACCAGAACCTCGGCCAATTCCAGGGTAACTCGAAGTTCTATACCTGGCTCGTCCGGATCGCCGTAAACGAAGCGCTAATGAAGCTGCGCCGGCGGAAGACCAGCAAGACGGTTTCTATCGACGAGGACGTCGAAACCGAGGAAGGCTCCATGCCGCGGGAGGTAGCCGACTGGGGTCCGAACCCGGAGCAGCTCTATGGCCAGGCCGAACTGGGCGACATACTCCAAAAGACAATCCAGGGCTTGCCCCAAAGTTTCCGCACCGTTTTCGTGCTGCGGGACATCGAAGGAATGTCCACCGAAGAGACTGCAGAAATGCTAAATTTGAGCGTTCCTGCTGTAAAATCGCGGCTCTTAAGGGCGCGCCTCCAATTGCGTGAGCGCCTGAACCGCTACTTCAAAAAAAGTAAAAGGGACGGGGCACAGCCGCAGTGAAGTGCAAAGACTTCCTTAAAGAGCTGAACGAATATCTGGACGGCAATATAGACGTCCAGCTTAAAACAGAGTTGGAAGAGCACCTTCAGTGGTGCCACAACTGCTTTGTCGTCTGCAACACCACCCGCAAGACCATCGAGATTTACCGCGATAACGAAGTCTATCCTCTTCCGGATCCGATTCGAGACCGACTCCAGCAGGCGATTGTCGCGAAGTGCAAACACAAGCACGACCACAGCAGCTGACCTTGCGTTCCCTAAATGCCCCCTTTTTAAGTCCTTCGTCGTCTTAGCTATCCGCGTCAACAAATCTCCGGGTAACAAATCTACGCCACTCGGGTTCCAAGCCGATGAGGTACTTAGGAGGCTTATGGTTAGAGCAGTCTTTCGAAGAGTGAGTCTTGTCGGCTTTCCGCATTGCTGCTGTTTGGGACTTTGACAGCCAATGCGGAGGACAAATGCGGGCGCCGCATTCGCAATGCCGAGCAGCAACTGCGGCAGGCAATTCGGCGACATGGTCCAAACAGCCGCCAGGCCGAGCAGAAGCGCAGGAACCTGGAACGGGTCCGCGATACCTGCCATCGCTAGAACGTGCAAGGCGCTGGTAGAGCGCCGTTCGGCGTCTCTACAAAGCGCGCTAGTCAATGCCCAAAGTCTTCCATTTCTTGTCGATGATTGCCTTGATCGCGGGATCCATGACGATCTCGTCCGGCCATGGGCGGGAGAATCCCTCTGTCGACCATTTGCGCGTGGCGTCGATTCCCATTTTGGAACCGTAGTTAGGGAGGCGTGACGCGTGATCGAGCGAGTCGATGGGGCCAAATGTGAACTGGATGTCGCGTTCCGGATCGATGTTGTTGAGGGCCTTTAACACGACGTCCCCGATGTCGTGCACATTCACGTCCTCATCCACCACAACGATGCACTTGGTAAACATCGCCTGACCCAGCGACCAGATGCCATGCATCACCTTGCGCGCTTGTCCGGGATACGACTTGCGGATCGAAACGATCATCAGGTTGTGGAAGACGCCTTCCACCGGGAGATTCACGTCCACAATCTCCGGCAGCGTGAGTTTCATTAAGGGAAGGAAGATGCGCTCGACGGCCTTGCCCATCCAGCCGTCCTCCATTGGCGGCTTGCCTACGATAGTGGTGGCGTAAATAGGATCGCGGCGATGAGTGATGCAGGTAACGTGAAACACCGGGTAGTCATCTTCAAGCGTGTAGAAACCGGTATGGTCACCAAAGGGGCCCTCTGGCCGCAGCTCGTCGAGTTGGACATATCCCTCGAGCACAATCTCAGCGTTGGCGGGAACTTCGAGATCGACGGTCTCGCACTTGACCAACTCCACGGGTTGCTGGCGCAGGAAGCCGGCGATGATGAACTCCTCCACCTCCGGGGGCGCTGGAACTATCGCGGAGAACGTCAAAGCGGGATCGGTACCAATCGCTACAGCAACATCCATCTTTCCTGAAGGACGCTCGCCGTTGGCAAGCCTGCTGCCGCCCGACGTCCGCGCCATAATGTCGACAGCGCTGCCTCGGTCAGCAGCGGCCGTTCCAGCTGCGGCACCCATGCGCAGACGCTCGCGATAGTGCTCGGCCGCGACCTTCTGCCTCTGCCAGTGCATGCCGGTGGTGCGCTCGTCATAGACCTGCATGCGATACATGCCGACGTTGCGCTTGCCAGTCCGCGGATCGCGAGTGACGACGCAGGGCAGCGTGATGAACCGTCCGCCATCCTGGGGCCAGCATTTCAGAATGGGAAAATCCAGAAGCGAGAACTTGTCTTTCTTAATGACTTCTTTGCAGGCGCCGGTCGGTACCGTCTTGGGAAAGAACTTACCCATGTCCGCCAGCATAGGCAGCATTTTCAGCTTCTCGAGAAATCCCTCAGGTGACTTCATGTTCAACAGCTCGCGGATCCGCCCGGCAATCTCATCGAGAGAATCAACGCCGAGGGCCATCCGCATGCGCCGCTCGGATCCAAACTGATTAATGAGGAGCTTCGAGCCCGGATGCCCGTGCAGCTTCTCGAACAGGAGCGCCGGCCCGCCTGGTGTGGGATTTCTGGATTTCGATACGCGGTCGGCGATCTCAGTGACTTCTAAAATCGGATCGGCCTCGGTGCGAACGCGTTTCAGCTCACCGGCACGTTCGAGCGCAGCAATCCAGTCACGCAGGTCTTTGTAGGCCAGAACCAAGCTCCTAAGCTGCTAAGCTCCTAAGCTTCTGAGCTTGCGGCTGTGAATTGGAAACAGTGATTATATGGAAGTCGGCAATACGAACGAGGCCGCCACGACGTCTCGCTAGAGCCAAGGTTGATGTTTCGGCTCTGGCTTGGAAGCTTAGGAGCTTAGCAGCTTAGAAGCTGCCTCCGCTGCAACTCAAATCCAGCAGCACTCATCCTAGATTACGAAATCTTAAATCCTCGACCGAGGTGTCTTTTTCCGTGGCGCTGCCTCTGAACCGTGAAGCTGAGTATCTGAATGCCCTCTTCTCTCTGACCTTAAATCCCCTACAGGCCAAGGACGCCGTCGCTCTGGTCGCTTCTCTCGGGCCGGAAGAACGCAGCGAGTTTCTCTCGCTCGCCGATTCCAACCACGTGCTGGTGCGTGGATTAAAGGCGGTGCTTCAGCATCCTGATTCAGCCGCAAACGTGGAGCTGCGTTCGTGGGCGAAGCAGCAGATCGACAAGGAAGAGAAGCGCATCTCGACGGCGCTGGTTTACCTGCACGCGATCTGTGAGGAACTGGAGACGGCGAATTGTCCGACGACCGTGATGAAGTCGCTTGATCATTATCCCGATCTGGGCAATGACCTTGATCTGTATAGCACCGCCGAAGAGAAGGCCATCTGCGACGTGATGACGGGAAAGTTCAACGCGCACATCGAGCCGCGGAGCTGGGGCGATCGCCTGGCGCACAAATGGAACTTCGCGATTCCGGGACTAAAAGAGTCAGTCGAGGTCCATGTGCAGCGGTTGGGCCAGATGGGCGAGCATACCGGCCTGGCGCGGCGCTTCGTAACCAGGCGCGTGCTGAAGGTCGTGGAGAACAAAACGTACCATGTTCCTGCGCCCGAAGAGCGCATTGTTGTCGCGACTCTGCAGCGCATGTACCGCCATTTTTACTTCCGCGTTTGTGACATTGTGAATTCGGCCGCAATCATCGAGTCGGGCGAACTCAATTTCCAGGAGCTGCAGCGCGCGACGGAATTGGCCGGCATCTGGCCGGGAGTAGCGACCTATCTGACCATCGTCTCCGATCACGTGCAGCGCTATCGTGGAATTCCGCTTTCGCTGCCTGAGTTCGTGCTTTCGGCGGCCCGCTTTGGCGGCAAAGAGATCAAGCCGCGCGCCCGTTTCCTGCGCGTTCCTGTGCTGCCGCATGGCGCCGCCTTGTACACATATCAAGTAACGCAGGCCGCAATGCGGGGCGATGTCCCCGGCACGCTCCGGCTGAGCCTGCTTCCGTATCTCGCGTCAGCAGCCGCTGTCGCTTATAAAGTGACCGGCAGCGACAAGGGAGTCTGGTAGAAGCGCAAACCTTCGACGCGCCACGCCGTGCGCTCTATTTGGGGACAGGCATGACCACAGCCGCAGAACAATCGGCGGCGATTCCACGCAGTTACCTGCACGCAGTTAAGTGGACTGTTCCCATTTTTGCAATTGGGATGCTTCGCAAGCTCCTGCCCTTAAGTTTCCGGAAAGCACTCGTCCTCAGGCTCGCCAAGTCACGACTGCACGGGCTTTATCGGCTGACATTCTTACTGCTGGAAGATTTCTCTCGCGACGATCCGAGCGGCTTCCAGAAGTTTCTCTGGTCGCATCACCTCGGACACGCCGAAAGCTACGAACTCAATCGCCGCTTTGGGAAATCCAATTTGGAACCCACGCGCCGGTTGATGCTCGAGAGAGTTGCCGCGGAACTGCGCAAACAGGCAATCGATCCAGAGACTGACGTTCAATCGGCGCTCGATGTCGGATGTTCTCTCGGCCATGTGCTTCGCTTTGTTGAAACCGAGTTTTTTCCGGCAGCTTCCGTCCTGGAGGGAATCGATCTTGATTCGTACGCAATAGAGAAGGGTTCCGAATACCTGCGGGATACGGGATCTAAAGCCTCATTGGCTTGTGCCGACCTGTCATCGCTCAGCAAGACCATCGCGGGCAAGAACTATGACGTGATCCTGTGCTTTGGCGTGCTGATGTATGTCGACGAGCAGACTGCGGCGCAAGCAATCAAGTCGATGTTGCAGCACACCAAAATGCTTCTCGCAGTGAGCACATGGCCTCATCCCGAGATTGACAATCGCTCTCTTCCGCAGTCCGTACCTGCTCCCGGTTTAGTAAAAAACAGGGCGGATCTTATGGACGGCGTTCTGATCCATAACCTCGACAGGATGGCTACTGCAGCCGGTGGCAAGATTGTTTCGCGCTGCTGGACGGGAGCGGAGGTGGTCCAAGGAGACAAGCCTTTGTACTACCTCCTCGTGCGCCCTTGAACAGCCGTCGCTTCAGAGTTCCCTTCGGCCCTCAAGCGCCTTAGCCATCGTCACCTCATCGGCGTACTCGATATCGCTCCCGGCGGGGATGCCTGTGGCGATGCGCGTTAGCTTAACCGGCGAGTTCTTCAGCATGCGGGAGATGTACACGGCTGTAGATTCGCCTTCGACGGTGGGATTGGTGGCGATGATCAGCTCGTCCACTTCGCCGCGTTCTACGCGCCGAGAAAGGCTGGCCAGCCGCAAGTGCTCCGGCCCGACTCCGTGAAGCGGCGAAAGCGCTCCATGCAGCACGTGGTACACACCGTTGTAGCTGCGTGTTTTCTCAATGGCAGCGATGTTTGTCGGTTCCTCGACCACGCATACCAGCCGCTGGTTGCGCGTTGGGCTGCTGCAGTAAACACAAGGATCAACGTCAGTGATGTTGCTGCAAATGGAGCAAAGATGAAGCTTGGCTTTTACCTGGTGGATGGCGTCAGCCAGCAGTTCGGCATCTTCATTGCTGGCGCGCAGAATGTGGAATGCGAGGCGCTGCGCCGTCTTGCCGCCAATTCCCGGCAGCTTCTTCAGTTCCTCAATAAGCCGAGTCATCGGCTCTGCAAACTTTGACAACTCGTCCTCGGATTCCGGTCAGAGTTAGAACAGTCCCGGCAGGTTCATGCCGCCCAGCATGCTGCCAACGCTTGACTGCATTGCTCCGTCCACCTTGCGCGCGGCCTCGTTCACCGCGGCCGTGATCAGGTCCTGCAGCATCTCCACATCGCCGGATTTCACGGCCTCAGGGTCGATCTTCACGGAGAGCACTTGCTTCTGGCCGTTCATCTTCACCGAAACAGTGCCGCCTCCGGCCGAACCTTCCACGACCGTGGCGCGCATTTTTTCCTGGATTTCCTGCGACGCGCGCTGTGCCTGGGCCAGCAGCTCTTTGGGATTAAATTCCATGCTGAGACTTCTCACTCCGCTATTTCTTGTGCCGCAGATCGACGACAGTGCGCACTTCGGCGCCAAACTTCTCTTGCATGCGGCGCACGACAGGATCTTCGGCTGCACGCTGCCTTGCTCCTGTGCCGTTTCCGTTGCTCGGCGACGAACGCTCGACGGGCGCATTTTGCGCGATGCCGCCGCCGGAAATCACGAGCTTCATCGCACGGCCGGAGAGACGGCTGGCTTCCTGCGTCAGCAGTCTTCTGGCTTCGCTATTCAGGGTGATGTCGAGCAACTTTTCCGAAACGGGAAGGCGCAGAGCAAGTTGATTGCCTTCGAGTTTCCATTCGCTGCGCGCCAGCACATCGGCCGCCGTCCCCTGATTTTGAGCTTCCAGCGCTGCAATCAAACCTGTTCGCAGTTTTTCGAGGGAGACTTCTGCCGAGGCCCCGGCTGGATCCACGTTTTCTGCAGGCGGTTCGGCGACGGCCGTTGCCGTTGAAGAATAACGTTCCGGCTCGCGCACAGCGCTCGAAGAGGTGACGTCATGAACCCTATTTTCGCCGGACAACGAAATGGAACTTGGTTGCGACATCTCCGGTTCAAAGCGCGATTTTCGCAACCGGTCGGCTTCAAAGGGAGAAGTCTGTTGTCTTGTTGGCGATGCAGCAGGGCTCGAAAACGGAGTCTGTCTTGGCGCCGCCGGAGAAAGAGATGCTCTAGTTGGAGAAGCTGTAGCCGTGGAAGGCTTTGCCGAAGCGGTTGCCGCGGGGATTCCCGTACTTGCCGTCCGGCTAAGCAATTCTTCGAGCGGCAACAGCCGATGGGCATGGACCATCTTCAGCATTCCCAATTCGAGATGGAAGCGTTGTTCCTGCCGGTAGCCGAGCTCGTCGTGCGTGCGCAGCATAATGTTGAGAAAGCGCGTGAGATCCTCTTCGGAAAAAAGCGAGGCGATGCGCGCTACCTTTTGGCGCTCGTCGGATGAGATCTGCAGAAGAGGCGAGTCGCCGCCCGCGACCTTGGCCATGAGCGCATTGCGGAGGAAACGAACGAGCTGCTTGGCGAAATGCAGCGGGCTCTGGCCTTCACTCAGCAGACGATCGACGACCTTAAGCACCCCGTCGCTGCTATTGCCTGCGACCGATTCCATCACCTGCACCAGCACCTCTGAGGAAACACTGCCCATCAATCCGCGCACCTGCTCCGAGGTGAGCTTCGCGCCGGCGCTTCCTTCAAACACGGCGCAGCAGGCAATTGCCTGGTCCATGATCGAGAGCGCGTCGCGCATCGAGCCGTCGCCGGCTTCGGCCAGCGCCGCCAACGCGTCGTCCTCCGCGCTGATGTTCTCCTGCGCCGCAATGTCGCGCAGCTGTTTCACGATCTCGTCAAAACGGACTGCGTGAAAACTGAAGTGCTGGCACCGCGACCGGATCGTCTGCGGTATGTCCTCTGGCTGGGTTGTCGCCATCATGAAGACGATATGGCTGGGCGGCTCTTCAAGAGTCTTGAGGAGAGCGTTGAACGCCGCATCGGTGATCTGGTGGGCTTCGTCGAGGATATAAATCTTGTAGCGATCCCGGGCGGGACGGTAACGCGCTGCATCGCGCAGCTCGCGGATTTCGTCGATACCGCGGTTGGTCGCAGCGTCGATCTCAATTACATCTACGGAACTTCCTGCGCGAATCTCCTGGCAGGAATCGCAGACGCCGCACGGCTCCGCGACTGGTTTGTCGCTGGAGCGGCAGTTGA
>JAFAUE010000207.1 GCA_019243475.1 Acidobacteriota bacterium
TGCAATGTCTTCGGCATCGCTGGTGTTCCGGGTCATCCATCGCGCCAGGTTATATGCGGCATCGAGGTGCGGAATCACCAGAGTCTCGAAGCGCGACATCTGGTCCTGCGATTGCGCGGGACTTGCCATGCTGCGTCCTTAGACTCCGGCTGGCCTCAAAAGATTCCCTTTCTTAGAAGAATTTCATCCCGGCTTCCTGACCAACGCGGAAATAAATCTCAGCTCGACAAAGTTTCTGACCATGCAAGCACGCAATCAAAGAGGAGTCTTCAAGTCTGTGAAACGTTCTTCGCAACACAGCGATCTCGTCAACAAAGTTGACCGGTTCACCGAAAGCACTGACGGGCTCGACCGGCGCGGCTTTTTGAAATGCATGGCCTGGGCGGGTACCGGCCTGCTTTGGACCGTCACCGCGGAAGGCATTCCCACCTCTCACATCGTCGGCTCCGGCAAAGATGCCAAGAAGCATGCCAGCGCAGCTTCAGGTCTGCATTTTGTCCAGATTAGTGACAGCCACATGGGCTTCAATAAGCCGGCCAACACTGACGTTGCCGCCACCTTGCAAGTCGCGATCGACAGAATGAACGCTTTGCCGGAGACGCCGGAGTTCATCATCCACACCGGCGACCTGAGTCATCAGTCGAAAGCTGCCGAGTTCGACGCCATGGACCAAATCCTGAAAGGCGCCAAGCCAAAACAGATCTTTTATGTTCCCGGCGAGCACGACACCTCAATCGACGATGGCAAGCAGTACCTGGACCGATACGGGAAAAACCTCAAAGGCCGGGGATGGTACAGCTTCGACCATAAGGGCGTGCACTTCGTGGGTTTAGTGAATGTGATTCAACTCGAAGGCATGGGACAGCTCGGCGATGAGCAGATCTCCTGGCTGAAGGACGACTTGAGCGCAGTGTCTGCCAGCACTCCTGTAGTCGTATTCGCCCATATTCCCTTGTGGACGATTTATCCCGATTGGGGATGGGGGACGAAAGACAGTGAGCAGGCTTTCCAGTATCTGAAGCGCTTTGGTTCCGTGACGGTTCTTAACGGCCACATCCACCAAGTCATGCAGAAAGTCGAAGGCAACGCTACCTTCCATACGGCGATGTCAACGGCTTTTCCCCAGCCCGCGCCCGGTACCGCTCCCGCTCCTGGCCCGATGAAGGTTCCCGCGGAGCGCCTGCGCAGCGTTCTGGGATTGGCGAGCGTGAATTACATCCAGCAGAACAACAGCCTGGCAATCGTGGATACCGTGCTTGGAACTGCTCCTGCAGACGGGCAAGCGGCACCCTCAGCGCTTCTGCTGCCAACGAATCTCAGACGCGACGGAATTTAAGTGATGAGAAAACATTTTGCTTCAATAGGCTGCTCGCTTTTTAGTATCGGTCCCGCGCGCCTGATCTTGACTCCGTTCGCATTATTCGCAGTCGGTGTTGTGCTGCTTCTGCCGCGTTCCGCCGCGCTGGCCGACCCGCAGACCGACGCTGAGCGCGGTCATCAGCTGTTCGACAAGCGCTGCGGGGGATGCCACGCGCTGGATAACGACAAAGAAGGCCCGCGTCTGCGTGGTGTGTACAGCAGAAAAGCCGGAACCGTTCCCTCCTTCAAGTATTCGGACGCGCTCGCAAAGTCGGGAACTACCTGGGATGAGGTCAGCCTCGACATGTGGCTTACAGATCCGGACAAATTCATTGCCGACGCGGACATGGATTTCCATCTGGATAAGGCCGACGAACGCGCGGCCGTAATCGCTTACCTGAAATCGTTATCGAGCCGATAGAGCGCATGATGCCAGAACCCCACGAAAACAGTAGTGTCCGCAGGCATAAGCTCTGGCGTCCGAGCCGAATCGGCACATTCCTATTCGGCGGCCTGTGTTTTCTTATCGTGCTCGGGTTCGTTCATCCATTCGGGAATGCGCGAGTGGTAAATTCCAGAAAGGAACTCATGTCTTCCGCGCACGTCGAACGGCCGGTGCTCGACGTAATGCAGCGCTCCTGTCAAGACTGCCACTCGGAGCAGACGGCCTGGCCTGTCTATAGCCGTCTGGCTCCAGTCTCATGGTTGATCGAAAGGGATGTGCAGAATGGCAGAGCACATTGGGACATGTCGAGATGGGATCAATACAGCATTGACGAGCAGGAAGATATCCTGTCCCGAATTGGGCCGATGGTGCGAAATCGCAAAATGCCTCTTCCTCAATATTTGTTTCTCCATCCGGAGGCCAGACTCACGGACGCCGATATCGAAGTCCTTTATCAATGGAGCCGGCATGAACGTAAGAGACTCAAGGCGCTTTCGGAGCAGGCAAACAAATGACAGCCTGCCAAGCGCGACGCACTCGGCTGCAATTTGCAGAGCGTCAGCATTGATTCGCGCTATGCTGTAGCCATGCAACTTCGCGGCTGCGGCACAGCTTTAGTCACGCCATTCCGCTCCGACGGCTCGATCGACGAACCCGCACTTAGGTCGCTGGTTGAGTGGCAGATTGCCTCCGGCGTTCATTTTCTTGTCCCTTGCGGCACGACCGGGGAGACCCCAACGCTCTCCCATGAAGAATGGCTGCGCGTGATCGATATCACCATTGAAGTGACGAATCGCCGGGTGCCGATCGTAGCGGGCGCAACTTCAAACTCCACGCAGGAAGCCATACACAAGGCCAAAACAGCTGCGGCCCGGCAAGGAGTCGATGCCATCCTTTCTGCGTCGCCCTACTACAACAAGCCGACGCAGGAAGGGCAATACCAGCATTTTCGCGCAGTGGCGGAAGCTATTGACAAAGCAGTCGTGCTCTACAACGTCCCCGGTCGCACCGCGGCCAATATCGAACCCGCAACTCTGGCGCGACTCGCACAGGTGCGCAACATCGTTGCCGTGAAGGAAGCCAGCGGCAGCATGACGCAGATCGCCGAAGTGCTTAACCTCGTTCCCGAGGACTTCATCGTGCTTTCCGGCGATGACGCTATCACCCTGCCGGTGATCTCGCTTGGAGGTCAGGGCATTATTTCGGTCGCTTCAAACGTCATTCCCGCGGAGATCGCGTCGATGACTCAGGCCGCTCTCGACGGAGACTGGACGAAAGCCCGCAGGCTGCATCGCAAGCATCTGCCGCTGATGCAAGGCCTATTTCTTGAATCGAATCCCATGCCCGTCAAATGCGTGCTCGCCATGATGGGCCGCATCGGCGAGAACTATCGTTTGCCAATGGTTCGAGTGAAAGCCGACACCCGCAGCAAGCTGGAGAGAATCGCATCGGAGATCGGCCTGCTCGCGGAACGGGTCGCAGCAGGTTAGGAGTTAGGGCCGTTGCGCCTGCAGCGGTCTCGTGGGAACGATCGCTGTGGTGTGAAGCACCTTTCGGTAAACATCCAGATATTCATCGGCCATGCGCGAGCTGGAATAATGCTGCTCGGCATATTCGCGACACGCTAACGAATTGATATCTCCGATTTGCTTCAATGCCGTGGCCATCTCCTCGGCGTCATCAACCAGATATCCAGTCACTTGATCGGCGAGTACTTCGGGAAGAGCACCGCGCCGCAGAGCTATAATGGGAGTTCCGCAGGCTGCGGCTTCCATGGCCACCAGCGAACTGGTCTCGTTCACTTCGCTGGTAATGAGCAGTGCTCGCGCATTGCGAAGCAGCTCTATCTTTTCGGCAAAGCTGGGCCGGTCGATGTACCTGGCGCGATTGCCTGCTCGTTTCATTCTGGGAATCACTTCGCGTGCGAAGTACTTCTGATGGTACAGGAAGGGATAAACTGCGCCGGCAATGATAATTTTCTCGCCCACCACCTCCGCAACATCCAAAGCCGTATGAGTTCCCTTCTCTTCGCAAATGCGACCGAGCCACAGCAGGTATTCGCGGTTTGAAGTCGCTACCGGCTCTTTCGGAAACCGATCCAGCGCAATGCCGTTAGAGAGTGCTCCGAGGAGGCGAGGTAAGTGTGGGAACTCCGATAACTGCGAATGCGAAACGCAATTGAACGACGCCGCTTCGGGAAATTCCCAGGCGTCGAAATCCTTATATAGACAGCGCGGCAGATGCAGGGTCGCTAACACGGGAATTTGCAACCCTGCAGAGTGCTGCCAGAATCCGCCGCTCATGTCGTGGATCAGATCGAAATCGGGCGATGCCGTCCCAGACAACCATTGCAGAATGGCTCCCCTTTGTTCTTTCGCGCGAAGTTCGAACTGGTCCAGCGTAACCGCAGGTTCGCCCGTTTCGAACAGTGCGCCTGCCACTCGAGATCCGTCGCAGGCCGCGACCGTTGTGAGATGGCCGCGAGCGTGAATC
>JAFAUE010000463.1 GCA_019243475.1 Acidobacteriota bacterium
CCGGAGATGACGCTGGCCGGACCATTCGATCATTGGCCCACTCATCAGGGCTTTGATTACTACTACGGCTTCATCGGCGCTGAGACTGACCAGTGGAATCCCGAGCTCACGGAAGGCACAGCACCTGTACGCATGGTCTCACCGTCCGGCCGGGAAAACGATTACACGCTGAACGAAGACCTGGCGGTTCATGCTCGCGCCTGGATCCTGCAGCAGAAGGCCCTCGCCCCCGACCGTCCGCTCTTCATGTATTACGCCACCGGAGCGACTCACGCGCCGCTGCAAGCGCCGCGATCATGGATCGATCGCTTCAAAGGCAAATTCGACATGGGTTGGGACGAATACCGCCGCGTCGTCTTTGAGCGTCAGAAGAAGCTCGGCGTCGTGCCGGCGAGCGCGATTCTCACACCGCGTCCGAAGGAACTCCCGGCCTGGGAATCGTTGTCTGCCGATCAGAAGCGCGTGGCGGCACGTCTGATGGAGGTATTCGCCGGATTCATGGCGCAGGCCGATCACGAAATCGGCAGAGTGATTGAGGCGTTCCGGCAAACGGGCCAACTCGACAATACACTCGTCATCTTTATCGCCGGCGACAACGGTGCGAGCCTCGAAGGAAACCTCACCGGCACCGACAACATGATGGAGCAAGTAAACGGAATCGAAGCTCCAACAGCAGAGATATTGAAGCATCTCGATGAAATCGGCGGTCCGAATTCAAATCCACACTATCCGGCTGGGTGGGCATGGGCCGGCAACACGCCGTTCCAGTGGGGCAAGCGCATCGGTTCGCATCTTGGCGGCACGCGTGATCCGATGGTTGTGTCATGGCCTAGCCACATTAGGGATGGCGGCGGGACTCGAGCGCAATACCAAAATGTGACCGATGTTTTTCCCACGATTCTCGACGCCGTCAAACTGCCGACTCCCAAATCGGTAAACGGCGTCGAGCAGCAAGTCGTGAATGGCGTCAGTTTTCTTGACAGTCTTGCCGATCCTGCTGCGCCGGAACACCGTACCCAGCAGTACTTCGAGATGCACGGCAATATTTCAATGTATAGCGCGGGCTGGGTGGCCGCGCATCGTTCAGGAATTCTGCCGTGGACCTACGTACTGGCTCCCGGCGCCCGTGTCCCAGAATGGGAACTTTACAATCTTGAAAAAGACTATTCGGAGGCCAATGACTTGGCCGCTCAAAATCCGGACAAACTGAAAGCCCTAGAGTCGGTCTTCGACGCCGAGGCGAAGTCGAACAACGTGTACCCAATTGACACTCGCATCGGCGGTGGCCGCGACCACGGCAACGCCTCTCCTCCCGGCGGGCGCTCCTATTACACGTTCTATCCGGGAGCAACGCATCTATATGGCGCAAACGCCCCCGGCACGCGCAACCGTACCCACACGTTCACCGCATACGTTGAAATGCCTGCATCAGGCGGTGACGGAGTTCTCGTAGCTGAAGGTGGGACGGGTGCTGGTTATTCGCTATATATCAAGGATGGGCATCCCTGCTATACCTACAATTACTTCCGGCGTGAAGTCACGACCATCAGCTCCCCGGAAAAACTTGCAGGCGGCAAAGCAGTGATCGAGCTGAACTTCGCCTACGATGGCGGCGGGCTGGGCAAAGGAGCTGTGGTCACATTGTCGATAAATGGGAAAAAGGAAGCGTCGGCGCACTTAAGTCATACGGTCCCGCGCGCATATTCCTTCGAGGAGACTTTCGATGTCGGCGAAGACACCGCTTCTCCGGTTGGACCTTATGCTGCTCCCTTTCCTTTTACGGGAACCCTCGAGCGACTGGAGCTCCGCGCCGAGGCTCCTCCTGCTCTGACTCCGAACCAACAGAAAGCTGAACGTGAGGCGGAGATTCGCATTCAGGCTGCACGCGACTAGCGGCTCCATCGAGAGCCGGTCATTTCACAGAACTGTGAAGGTCGATCGGGCCTTCGTCGTCGGCAACACAGCGAAATCCCACATGATTGGTGCCGGTCGATGGCTCGCCACGTCCGCGCGCACCTACCATATACCGGGTGCAGTACTGGTCTGTGCATAAGAAAGACCCGCCGCGCTGGACGCGCTTCGCCACTCCCGGTTCCTCAGGATCGTCGGAGGTCTGAGGACCGCGCGGGTTGTCGGCGACCGCGCCGCTCGCAACCAGCTCCGCATAATAGTCAGGCCGATACCAATCGCTGACCCATTGCCAGACGTTGCCCGCCATGTCATACAGTCCATAGCCATTCGCGGGGAAACTTGCTACCGGGGCGATTCCAGCGAAGCCGTCGCTCATTGTGTCCCGAAATGGAAAACTTCCCTGAAAAGTATTGGCCATCCACCGGCCGCCGGGATTCAGCGAATCTCCCCAGGCATACAGCTTGCGATCAAGCCCGCCCCTAGCGGCATATTCCCACTCAGCCTCCGTAGGCAGGCGCTTGCCTGCCCATTTCGTATATGCCTCGGCATCCGCGTACGCAACCTGCACGACGGGATCGTTGTCATGACCCACGATCGTGCTCTTGGGTCCAAGTGGGTGGCGCCAGTTTGCCCCAGGCACGTACTTCCACCACGAATAGGGACTATTAAGCGAGACAGGTTGCTGCGGTCGCGTAAATACGATTGCACCCGGTACCAGGTTCTTGGGAGAGGCTCCGGGGAAATCATTCGCCGCAGGTTTCCGCTCGGCAATGGTGATGTATCCGGTGGCGCGCACGAATTGCGCAAACTCCGCGTTCGTTACATCAGTCTTGTCGACCCAGAAACTGCGCACGCGAACCCGATGCACTGGGCGGGCGTCCTCCATCGCTTCGGCGCCTCCATGCTGAGCGCTCCGCGGATCGTCCATTCCCATCCAAAATTCGCCGCTGCGGAGATGCACCATTCCAACGCGATGGGAGTCACTATCTGCGCCGCTAGAAAATATCGGCAGTAACAAAAGCAGTCCAAAAGCGCCGACGAGGCAGCAGACAGTGCAAGCTCCAACAGCCACACACTGCGATCTTGTTTTTCGTTTGCTGCTCATTTTGGGCTACAGCTTACGTGACAACTGAATCTGTTCTCGCGCTTAGACGCTCACATAACACCTCAGCAACAGGATTGTGCTAGCTCATCTTCAGCATTCTCGATAACCTGTTTGCCGGCTTTCGAGAGGACACAAATGCGCCGACGCGATTTTCTCACTCGGTCTGGTTTAGCAGCTGGAGCTTTTACGCTTCCCGCATTCGGGCGCGGCAAGAAGCAGGAGAAACAATTCATCGAGCTGCGAATTTACCATTTCGCGTCAGCGGAAAAGCAGCAGGCGTTCGAGCAGTTCCTCCAGAGTGCAGCCGTACCGGCGTTTAATCGCGCAGGCGCTCGTCCTGTGGGCGTTTTTAGGCTGCGGATGAGCGACAATCTCGATCTGAAACTCGAGTCCGAGAGCACGGATCTCTACGTTCTTCTTGCGCATACCTCAATCGAGAGCCTCACGAGTTTCTCCGGCCGACTCTCCACCGACCGCACATTCCAGAATGCGGGAGAGGCGATCATCCACGCACCGAAGTCGGACGCCGCATTCGTTCGTTACGAGAGCAGCTTAATCTTCAGTTTCGACGCCTTTCCGCGCCTGAAGCTTCCCACACAGGCTGAGAGCCGCCTGCTGCAATTGCGCATTTATGAGAGTCATTCCAATGAACGTGCTCGAAAGAAGATCGAGATGTTCAATGAAGGCGGTGAGTTAAAAATCTTCGAGCGCTGCGGAATGACTGGGGTCTTCTTTGGTCAAACACTGATCGGTTCGAAACTTCCGAGTTTGACCTATATGTTGGGCTTCCCCACCGAAGCGGACCAGAAGAAGGCCTGGGATACATTTCGCAGCGATGCCGAATGGAAACGGCTGTCGAAGGCGGATGAATATAAGGATGCGGTATCCAACGTCACAAACCTGATCCTGCGGCCGGCTGGAGGGTCGCAGATCTGACACGATATTGCTATTAAGAGCGTCAGCTTCTGGGGTGTGGGAGCACCTGAGGCGTGCCAAAAGAAAAATTGTGAACTTGTCGTTTTCTTGTCGAATCGGCGTTTCTCACCCGACGTATTCACAGAGGCCGGGGACTTCGCGACGGTCGAGTTGTCGATCTCAAATTTAGACCAATAAATAATTAAGGAGACAGCAATGCGATTTCTCAGCATTTACAAGGCAGTTGAGCGCAGTACACCTCCCACGCAGGAAGAAATGGCTGAAATGGGCAAGCTGGTTGAAGAAGGCATGAAAGCAGGCTGGCTGCTCAGCACGGAGGGATGTTTGCCGTCAAAACTTGGGGCGCGTGTGCGGCGTTCTGCCGGCAAAACACTGGTCACCGATGGACCCTTCGCCGAGTCCAAAGAGCTGGTCGGCGGCTTCGCCATCCTGAGCGCAAATTCCAAAGAAGAGGCGATCCAACTCGCCAAGAACTTCCTGGCTGTTGTGGGAGAAGGCGAGTGCGAGCTTCGGCAGCTTTACGAACACGGTGCCGGAGAGCACGACTGTGCCGAAAACCGGGCGCGCGCCGAAGTCGCCTAAGAAGAACACAAGACGCTAAGCTCGATGGCACGCAAATCGCGCCGTGTCGTAGCTTCGGGCTTAGCGTCAAAGCTCCCACAGCTTGTTCGTCCTCTCCGAGATTCACCTGAGTTGTGATCTTCGGCGGATGTGATATAGATTCGGGTGCCGCCACTTCCAATCGTCTACAAGCGAATCCCCTGCGACCTTGAGTCGCTCGATTTTGGAGGTGTGTGCATGGCAGCAGAAGCGCAACAGCCTGAATTCCCCTACTCGGTAACCATCGAAACCTCAACCGGCACGTCAACAAGTGTTCCTATCGCATTTCTCACCCGGCAACAGGTAGAAAGCTTCGTTCAGTCCGATTTCAAGCGGCTGGTAGAAGAAGCAGGCATCAAAGGCGCTCGGATTTTGGTTGAGCGCGCCGAAACCGCCGACTACAGCAAGGTGCTCTCTGAAATCAGTACCTGTCTTCACAGCGCAAAAGCAAAGGTCGCATAGGCTCAAAACCGACGGTCTGTTCTCGGACCGGGGCTTCGGCTACGCGGAGATCGAGCGACCGAATGGCGAACTGCGGAATGAAAAGATTTTGTCAACTTTCGTGACCGCCAGCGCCGTCATCACTCGATCTGAAACTCCCGCGAGGAAGAGCTCTCCACCTTTTTTCTGGCGCGAGACATGGAGGTTAACAAGGGAACCGATTCCCGATGAATCGACATATGGAACCCCGGACAGATCGACGACTATGTTTGGCCCATCCTCGGCGCGCCACGCTCTCTGAAAATCGAAGATGCTGTTGAGCACCAGCGGACCGCTCAGACGCAGCACCACCTCGCGATTCTGAGATCCGTGAATTACTTCGATGGACAGAGAGCGTTCCTGCATCGTTAGCTCCTTAACCGGGCGACATTATACTTGCATCTCATTAGAGTTCTTAATCAACAGGAAAAAGCAGTTTGTTAGTTCAGGAAATGACTCCATTAAGGCGAGGTGCTCGGGATAGCTGATTCGAGTCGTAACTTGGGGTGGGTGATGGGAATCGAACCCACAACGTCCGGAGCCACAGTCCGGTGCTCTGCCAGTTGAGCTACACCCACCGTCGGGAAGAACAGCAGAATTCGATTATAACAAGCGTAGCAGCTTGCTCCGGTCGCACGGCGCATTGAATCGTAATGCGCGCTGCCGCAAATACGCGTAGAGTCTTGCTGTTGCTGAGCTTCGCGACTTACATTTCCATTCTTCTCTGTTGAAGTGAAAATTCTCCTCATCGGCGGCAATGGCTTTATCGGGCGGCATGTTGTCGAGCAGCTTGCCCATTCCGGGCATGAGCTCACGCTGCTGCATCGCGGGACGAAGCGCTTCGAACTCGCGCGCTTCGGACGAGAAATTGTGGGAGACGCGAATCGCTTATCCGACTTTCACGGCCCGTTGAGCGCAGTTGCGCCGGATGTGGTAATCGACTTTATCCTCAGCGATGGCGCGCAGGCAGAAGCTCTGATGAATGCGCTGCGCGGGATCGCGGGCCGGATTGTCGCATTGAGCAGCATGGATGTCTATCGCGCCTGTGGAATTTTGCATCGCACCGAAACGGGCGACTTACAGCCGCTTCCACTCACAGAAGACTCCGAATTGCGCACGAAACCAGCGTACAGTCCTGAGCAGATGGAAGCAGGAAAGAAAATCTTCTCCTGGATGACGAACGCTTACGACAAGATTCCGGTCGAGCGGATTGTGCTGTCCGATTCGGAGCTTCCCGGAACGGTCCTGCGTCTTCCGATGGTGTACGGACCGGGAGATCCGCTTCGTCGGTTTCTTCCAATCATCAAGCGCATCGCCGATGGCCGGAAGAGGATTCCGTTGGAGCGTGAGTCGGCGCAGTTTCGCGCGCCTAAGGGCTATGTCGAGAACGTTGCGCAAGCCATTGCGCTAGCCGCCACATCTACCAAGGCAAGCGGTCGCATTTACAACGTGGCCGAAGAGACGGCGCTTACTGAACTCTCATGGGCCGAGCTTGTCGCGCGCACCATGAGGTGGAACGGAGAGTTCGTGCTTCTAGCAAAAGAGCGCATGCCTGCCGACGCCTTCAGTGATGGCCGCTGGGAGCAGCATTGGGTGGCCAGCTCAGTGCGTATTCGCGAGGAACTGGGGTACCGCGAGCACATCTCGCGGGAAGACGGTCTCGAGCGCACAATCGCCTGGGAGCTCGCAAATTTTCCGCACGAGGTTCCTGCTGCAATGTTTGATTACGCAGCCGAAGACGCCGCTTTGGCCTATGACTCTGTTTCTTCGTAATCGGCTAGCGACAAGTTCAGGTTTCCTGCATTTGTCGCGTAGCCGAGCGCAGTTCCCTTTGTGATTACGCCCTTCCTCACAAAGTCTTCCAGGACTGCGTCGAAATGCTGCATGCCTTCGAGTTCGCCATCGCGCATGGCATCGAGCAGCGTTTGTCCATCTCTTTCTCCGTTTTGCACGTAATCGCGGGTACGCATGGTGGATTTAAGAATCTCAATGGCAGCCACGCGACCTTGACCGTCTTTCCGGGGCAGCAACCGTTGGGAAACGATGTAGCGAAACGATTGCGACAATCGATTTCGGATTGCCGTCTGTTCCGCAACCGGGAATTCGCCGATGATGCGTTCCACTGTTTTCGGCGCATCAATGGTATGTAGAGTGGAGAACACCAGGTGACCGGTTTCGGAGGCGGTCATGGCGATTTCGATCGTCTCCCGATCTCGCATCTCGCCCACCAGAATTACCTTCGGGGCCTGTCGCAAGGCAGCACGCAACGCCAGAGCGAATGTCGGAGTGTCCGCATGCAATTCGCGCTGGTGGATGGTCGACTTACCGTGTGGATGCATGAACTCGATTGGATCTTCGATGGTGACGATGTGATATGCCTTGGTCTCATTAATAAGGCGGATAATTGCAGCTAACGTCGATGACTTTCCCGATCCTGTGGGGCCGGTGACCAGCACAATTCCATTCTTCAGACCGACGATGTCTTTAAGCTGGGGCGGCAGCTTCAGGTCCTCGAACACCGGAATCGTCATGGGAATGATGCGCATGACGATCGCATAGGTGCCGCGCTGGCGAAAAACGTTTACGCGGAAGCGCGCAACATCAGGAATGCTGTAGGACGTATCGCAGGCCCCGTCTTTCTGCAGGAACTCGGCGGCGCGCTTATTCGTGCCAATCAGGTCGGCGGCGATGCGGGCGGTATCCTGAGGCGACAGCACGGGGAGTCCCGGAACCGCGACGAGTTGTCCGCTTAGCTCGACCTGTGGAGGACGCGAGGGCGAGATAATCAGGTCGCTAACACGCGCGTTGAACTTCACCATCGCAACAATCAGTGACGAGGTGGAAAATGCGGGCTGCGCGGCTTGCGCCGGCGCTGTTTGTGAAGCGGCAGAGACAGGGCTTGTCGCCATTAAATACCTGCTTTTAGTGATTTATGTGAGGCTTATTTTTTTACGATTGCGTTGTAACCGTCGCCGGCGAGCTTGCTCTTCATTGCCTCGGCATCTTTTACTTCTGAGAATGGCCCGACCTGGACGTGATAAAGATTGTCCGCGCTCGCATTAGGGGAGACGAACACGGGGTAGTTTTTCTTGCGCAGCGCCGCAACCAGAGCTTCGGCGTCCTCCTGCTTCGTTACAGCGGCCACTTGCACGGTAATGCTCGCGCCCTCAAGTTCAGGGGTGGCAGCCTTGTTCGCAGCCGTGTCCGGAGTCGTCGCGGAATTGTCAGCGGGCTTCGTCGTCGCTTGCGCTGGCGCTGTCTGAACGTCCGCTGTTGGCTGAGGTGCCGGAGCGGTCTGAACAGTTTCCGTGTTCGACGGGACGGCGGATGGTGGAGGAGTTACGTCAGGCGCAGCGGCCGGCAAAGTGACGCCCGCTCCAGGCTTCCCGCCGGGGCCGCTCATCACTGTCGCTGGGCCGGTTTTCAGCGTCATTGGACCAGAACTGCGCCCGAGCGAATATCCCAGGCCAAAGAAAGCTCCGCACATCGCCGTCAAGCCGAAGAAGATGGCGAGCAGTTTGCCCGTTCCTAAAATGATCTCTGTATCCTTTTGTTCCAGTTCCTGCGACATCCCGTTTCCCTTTTTAGGAATGCGGGGCTTTGTCTCTGCCCGCATACATTTCCAGAATCTTGGTGAAGCTAGTCATCAACTCAATCGGCAGCGGGAAGACGATCGTTGTGTTCTTCTCCACTCCAATCTCTGTCAGCGTCTGAAGATAGCGAAGCTGCAGCGTGATCGGCTGCGTCGCCAGCACTTGGGCGGCATCAGCCAGTCGCTGCGCGGCGGAAAATTCACCTTCGGCATGGATAATCTTTGAGCGCTTCTCGCGTTCCGCTTCTGCCTGCTTGGCCATTGCGCGCAGCATGCTCTCCGGCAGATCGACCTGCTTCACTTCGACATTCACGACTTTCACGCCCCAGGGAGCTGTGTGCTGATCGAGAATCGTCTGGATGCGCAGATTCAACTTTTCGCGGTGAGAAAGCAGTTCGTCCAGTTCGACTTCACCGAGGACGGAACGGAGCGTGGTCTGCGCAAACTGCGAGGTCTGATACACGTAATTCGAAACCTCGACTACGGCTTTGTTCGGATCGATCACGCGAAGAAAGATCACGGCATTCACCTTCAGCGTGACGTTGTCGCGTGTGATGATGTCCTGCGGCGGAACTTCCAGCGCCTCCTGCCGCAACGACACACGCACCATGCGATCAATGGGTCCAAAGACCAGAATCACGCCCGGGCCTTTTGCCATGCTCATGAGGCGGCCAAGGCGGAAGATCACACCGCGCTCGTATTCGGCAAGGATCTTGATGGAGCTGATCAGATACAAGCCAACGATGATGGCTATCACCGGAGCTAGAAATTCCAAGCTTGAATCTTCGCCTTTCGCCTGAAGTGCCTGATATTGTAGCGGAGTTTATCCTATAT
>JAFAUE010000468.1 GCA_019243475.1 Acidobacteriota bacterium
TGCGATTTTCGTAGCTTCCCCGGATGCACTGCATCTCGCGCACGTGTTGCTCGCAATCAAACACCATAAGCCGGTTCTTTGCGAGAAACCAATGGCCATGAATGCCGCCGAATGCGAGCGGATGGTCGCTGCTGCCAGCCAGGCGGATGTGTTGTTAGGCGTGGCTCAGAATTTTCGCTTCAACCGCAGCGTCCTGCGTATGAAGGAGCTGGTGCAGCAAGGCAAAATCGGCCGTCCGCTGCTGGCCCGCTCAGAATTTTTTTATCCTGCACGCAATAGCCCTCGCACCTGGATCGCCGATGCCAGCCTAGCTTGCGGCGGCCCAATCGGAGATGTCGCAGTGCATTGCATAGACACGCTGCGCTTTGTCCTCGACGATGAGGTTGTCCTGGTATGCGCTCGGGCCGTGAGCGATGAGTATTCGGGCTCGCTGGAATGCGCGGCAACCATTCTTCTTGAGTTCCAGAAAGGGACTTCGGCTTCGGTGCAGGTTTCAGCGCGGGCTGAGTATCGCACTCCGTTCTGGATCAGCGGCGAAGGCGGTCTTCTCGGCGGGGAAAATGCGCTCACCGTGGACCATCCAATTGAGCTGAAGCTCAAGACGCTCAGTGCAGCTGAGATTAAGGAAACTATCTCTAATGGCGATGCTTACGCCCGCCAAGTGGACGCGTTTGCAGAAAGTGTCGAGCATGGTGTGCCCTTTGCCTCTCCCGGGATCGACGGTTTGCAGAATCAGCGCATATTGGATGCTGCTTACCGCAGCGTCAAATCGGGAAAGTGCGAGACACCTTAATGCCTGGGAACAGAAGCGACTGGTGCTCTCCCCCGAAAAAGCGCAAACATAGGAATTTATAAGAACGCCGCCCGAAGAACCTGGTTCGGGCGGCGCCACGACGCCAACGGGTTGGCAATTCAAGCTTTCTACGCAGAAGCCTTTTGTTTTTTCTGGGCCTCGCTGCCGTGCTGCCGGAAGATCCTATCCTTCAGCTCCTGATAAAGCTCACAATCGTCAATGCTTTGCACTTTCGCGCGAAATCCGCATGCCAGTCTGCGCAGAATTCCACCGCAGTTCTCCCGGTACGAAACGACACCCGGCTTTGGCTTTGCGACCATGCGCAAGCCATCTGTGCAAGCGGCCTACCAGCCGTAACTCGATTGATTTCAATCATTGGCGCGGGCCGAGCTGCACAATCCCGCAAATTATTCCCTCCGCAAGGAAAAATGAACGCGGCAACCACGTTCGGCAACTCTGTCACATATCGTGACATCTGAGCTTGCACGCCACCGTCCACAAGCTGCACGTGTGTTCCGCGCAAGCGTTCCCCGCCGACGCAGTTCCTCAGCAGGTTGCAATGTCGAAGAAAGTCATTTCGATTACCGACGACACTTGGAAGACGGGCGCTGTTGTAGCGGAAACCGGGCTATATGAGGTTTTTCATTCCGCGCATGAGCTTCCTGAACAAGTCACCTTGGCGGCGGGCCACGTTTTTCCAAAATGTGAGGCTTGCGATGAGCCAGTTGCGTTCCGCTTGCGAAAGCGTCTTGAGCGCCAGCCGCCATCTTTCAGGATAGATCTCTATCAGTTACCGGCTTCCGGCAAGAAAAGCGATGCGGCGTAGGAATTGAAGATTTCCACAGCTTTCGTCAGCAATCGTGACAACCAGAGCTGCTCGTCTCACCATCAGAGTCGGGATGGCTTTCGTGTGCGCAGCCGAAAGTGCATTCAATCTAGGATAAGCCTGGGACTATGGCGAACATTTTGTGTATTGGCATGAATGAAGCGGCGATGCAGGAGCGAAACTCGATTCTGCGCCATGCAGGCCATGTCGTGAGCCAGGCAAAGGATGTTCGCCAGGTTGAGAGCGCCTGCTCTGGAATTCAATTCGACGTAGTGATTATCGGCCACAGTCTTCCAGCACAGGAAAAGGTGAGAGTTGCTGACATCGTACGTCGCTGCTGCCGGGCAAAAATTGTTGAACTGCACGACCGGGAAGCCGGAGAACTCCAGGTGGCCGATGCCCAAGTTGCGGCGACCGACATCGGTCGAAGTTTATTGAATACGGTTGAACGACTGACCAGCAAACGACGGTCTGCGTAGATTGGTGAGGAGAGTGCCGCTTGTCTGCAATCAGCTCAACACTCTGACGCTTTGTAAGCGATAGAAGTTTTTGGGGCCAGGTAATGGGACGAAAAAGCAATAAGGTCATGGTTTGGCGACCGTTTCCGTCGCCTACTAGTAAGCCGAATGGCTTGCCACTTCCGGGAGTTACGATACCTCAGTCGCCTACTCGCGAAGAGTTTGAGCGAGAAGAGGAACAGGCCGCTCTTGATCGTTGGCTTGAACTGGCAGACATCTCAACTGGGGCCGCCAGGCCAAAATCGCTGAGAAAAAAGGCCGGCTAGAGCCTTTTCACGCCGCTTTCTTATGCTGTAGCAACCCATGGAAATCGATCTCCTCCGAGCGGCACACCAAGGCATGCGTCGATTTCTGCATATTTTTCAGAGCCACCCTGGTATCCGTTTTGCTCTCAGAAGCTACGCAGTCGGACGGAATTACGATTTCGTAGTCACGCAGATGCGCATCGTGCGCCGTGAAGAGAATGCAGACGTCCGCGGCTACGCCCGTGAGGATGAGCTTCTTGGTCCCAAGATGATTCAGCACGGTGTGCAATGTAGTGTCGAAAAAAGCCGAGGATTTGGGCTTTAAGACAAAATAATCTTCTTTGGTTGGCAGCAATAGCCGAACCATCTTTTCTCCGCGCACACCGTCTTCCAGACAATGCCGCACCTGCTTTTGGAAGTCTGACCGCCATCGCCCGAAATTGTCGTTGACATAGATGATCGGTACTCCTTCCCGGCGGGCGCGTCTCTTTAAAGCTGCTGTCTTCCTTGCAGCCGGCAAGGCTTGTCGGAGTAGTTGCTCTCCCTCTGGAAATTCGAGGTCATTGATGTAATCGATCAGCAGCAATGCGACCGGCGACTTGCGGTCCGATTCTCCATGCAGATGGTAGCGGTCGGCCAAGCTGTTCTCCAGAAACGTACTCAAGGATGGATGCGTGTAATCGTTGGAGGAGCTGTCACCAGATACTTTCATCCTTGTCTGCTTTCGCCCGGCGCCACTGAAGGTTTAGGCTGAATCCAGCGCTGAAACACCTAGGACCTCGACTGACCCCTTGATCGAACGCCCTTTACACACTGCCCGGCTGATTCACCAGGAATGGCTTTCCGAGCCAAATCAAACCAAGCATCTCGTCTTCGCGATCGAAGACATGCCGCAGTTCAACTTCACGGCGGGACAATTCCTCTCTCTCGTAGCGCCAAAAGAGGGCAAAACCATCACTCGCGCGTACTCATTGGCGTCGGCGCCTCGCAAGAATGAATTCGACCTTTGCCTCAACCGCGTGCAGGACGGATTCTTCTCCAACTTGCTCTGCGACATGAAAGAGGGGGACGCGGTCAGGTTTCACGGCCCTCACGGCGCGTTTGTCCTGCGCAATCCTTTACGAGATTCGCTCTTGATTGCTACCGGCACGGGCATCGCCCCTATACGAGGGTTTGTCCAATGGCTCTTTGCTGACGATTCAAATCATGGAGGCCGGCAGATCTGGCTCGTCTATGGCACGCGTCATGAAGGAAGTATCTATTATCGAGACTACTTCGATCTCATCGCCCATGACTATCCCAACTTCCACTACATCGCGACCCTGAGCCGTCCGAGTGAGGGTTGGAGCGAGGGTCGCGGTTACGTCCAGGAGCACGCGCGGAAAATCATTGAGGCTCGTCCCGAATCGGAACGAGGAGAGATGGACGCATACGTTTGCGGTCTGAACAAAATGGTGTCAGCGACGCGCAAGATGCTGAAAGAAGAGCTGGGCTGGGATCGAAAGCAAATTGTGTTTGAGCGCTATGACTAAGCGCATGCAGCTTTTTGGCCGCCGGACGTCCCGTAGATGAGGCAGATTCATTACAATCCCTGAATGCCGACCGCCGTCCGCTCCTACGCCAAGATCAACATTGGGCTGGCCATTGGTGCGGTTCGTGACGATGGCTTTCACGAACTACGCACGATCTACCAGACGGTCGGACTGCACGACGTCGTAAAGGTCGAAGTCGCTCGCGGAACGGGAATTGAAATTCGCTGCAAGAACCCTCGGGTTCCCACGGAAGAGACCAACACCTGCTATCGCGTGGCAGACCGCTTCATGAAAGCTTCGGGCCTACGCGGCAAGGTCATCATCACCATTGAGAAGAACCTGCCGCTCGAAGGCGGCTTGGGCGCGGCTTCATCCAATGCAGTTGCTACGCTCTTCGCTTTGGAGCGAGAAGCGGAGCGGGCGCTCGATCCTGAAGATCGCCTGCGTATCTGCGAAGAAGTAGGTTCCGATCTTCCGCTATTCCTGATCGGCGGCACAATCTATGGCGCGGGACGCGGCGAGCGCGTGCTTCCGCTGGAAGATTTGCCGAGCGTCGATTGCGTGATAGTGACGCCTGGCATCGGTATCTCAACGCCTCGCGCTTTCGCTGATTGGGACGCCTTAGCGGAGCGGGAGGCAGAAAGCAGTGTTTCACGCAGCTCATCTGCTCGGGCGGCTACTTTGACCGAAGCTCCGCAATCGGCTAAAATCTTATCTTTCAGCCGCGTTATATATGCGTGGCTGAGCAGCGGTTACAAGACTCCAGTCTCCGGTGTTCCCGCGCGTGGCGGGGACCGGGCCGAGGCACAGCTTCTCGACCTTGTCCGTACCGGGATCGAAAACGACTTCGAACGCGTTGTCTTTTCTCAGCATCCCGAATTGCGTGACATCAAGCGTGTGCTTTATGGCCAGAGCGGCGATGGAGCTCGTTACGCCTCGCTTTCCGGCTCTGGCTCGGCAATTTATGGCCTCTTCGATTCCAGGGAGAAGGCCGAAGCTGCTGCAGAACGGGTGCAGGATTTGGGCCATGCCGCCCATGTAACAACGACGCTGACAAGAAGCCAGTACTGGGAGACAATGTTAGTAAGCCGTTAACGCTCGCTCTCCTTGAGTTCTCAGCCATCGGTAGTCGGTTATCAGTGAAGAAAACTGCGTCAGCAGCACCACAGGTACCGGTGTTACTGAGTACTGAAGCTGATAACTCGCAATTTTCTTGGGCGGTCGACTAATGGTAGGTCAAGTGCCTTTGGAGCACTTTGTCTAGGTTCGAATCCTAGCCGCCCAGCCAGGGATAAGCAGTCGGCAATCGGCAGTCAGCAATCTGCTCGTTAAGAGGCAATGCTGATCGCGCGAGTGCCAAAGGTTCCGAAAGAAAAACAGCTTTCGCGAGGCCAAAAGGAAATGACGACGACAGCCACTGCCATCGAGAAGCCGCCGCAAAAAGGCCAGACTTCAGCCGTGCAGCCGCCGCCTGCGCAAAAGACCGAACGCAAGCCGCAGCGTCACCGCGACAACGATCGTTTCAAGATCTTCTGCGGATCTGCGAACGAGAAGCTTGCAGATGACATCTGCCGCTTTCTCGAGATTCCGCGCGGCCAGGCGCATTTGCAGCGTTTCTCTGACGGGGAGGTTTACTTCCAGTTGCTGGAGAACGTGCGCGGCGCGGATGTTTTCGTTGTGCAGCCGACGTGCTTCCCTGTCGATCAGCACCTGATGGAACTGCTGCTGATGATTGACGCGCTGAAGCGAGCGTCGGCGCGGCGAATCACTCCGGTGATTCCGTACTACGGCTACTCCCGCCAGGATCGCAAGGACAAACCGCGGGTTGCCGTATCTGCGAAGCTGGTCGCGGATCTGCTGACCACAGCCGGCTCCCATCGGGCGCTGGTTGTCGATCTGCACGCACCGCAGATTCAAGGTTTTTTCAATATTCCCGTGGATCATTTGTTTGCCTCGCCGGTGCTGGTGTCTGCCGTAAAGGACTTGAATCTGCCGGATCTCACGGTTGTTTCACCCGATGCCGGCGGCGTGGAGCGTGCGCGCTTCTTCGCGAAAAAGATGGATGCAGCTCTTGCCATCGTCGACAAGCGGCGCACCGACATGAACGTGACGGAAGTGATGAACGTGATCGGTGACGTGAAAGGCCGGTCGGCGTTGATACTGGACGACATCATCGATACCGCCGGGACGCTGGTCAAGACCTGCGACGCTCTGCTCGATGCCGGCGCGAGTCGCGTGCTTGCCTGCGCTTCGCATCCCGTGCTTTCAGGACAAGCGGTCGAGCGTATCGCGAAGTCGCGGCTCGAGCAGGTAATCGTCACCGACACGATCCCGCTCAGCGAAGCGGCCAAAGCGGAAGAAAAGATCAAGGTCAAGTCGATCGCGGGGCTTTTGGCCAGAGCGATTGAAAGCATTCATGAGGAGACGTCAGTAAGTAGTCTCTTCAGCTGAGAACAGAATTCCCGATTTTGTGATTGATGATTTGGTGATTTTGTTGATTTCAAATCCCCAAATCGCAAGTCACGAAATCACAATTTTTAGAAGGAATCATGCCAACACAAGAACTAGTAGAAGCACAGCCGCGTCCGGAGGCGATACGTACCAAGAACGCTGCCCGACGCGTTCGCGCGAGCGGGCGTATTCCCGCCATCGTGTACGGCGCCAAGAAGGACTCGGTCGCCATTACCGTGGATCCGAAGCAGATCAGTCGCATTCTTCACTCCGGCAGCGGTCACAACACCGTCTTCGATTTAAAGGTTGGCGGAGAGCAGACCAAGGCGATGATCGTCGATTGGCAGTACGAGCCCATTAAGGGAACGCTCATGCACATCGACTTGAAGCGCATTGCTATGGATCAGGCACTGCGCGTGCAGGTACCGATCCAGTTGATCGGCACCGCGGAAGGCGTAAAGACGCAAGGCGGAATCCTGGAGCAAGTGCTGCGCGAGGTCGAAGTTGAGTGTCTGCCCGGCGACATTCCTGACCACCTTGAAGCTGACGTTACCAGCCTGGTCTTTGGGACCGTGCTGCGCGTGAAAGACTTGCCGCAAAGCGGGAAGATCAAGTTTGTAACCGACGAAAACCAGACGGTGGCGCACATCACCTCGGTGAAGGAAGTTGTCGAAGCGGCTCCGGCTGAGGCAGGCGCAGAGGCGGCTGCCGCTCCGGCTGAGCCCGAAGTCATCAAGAAGGGCAAACAGGAGACTGAGGAAGCTGCTGCAGCTGAACCCGCGAAGGCCGAGGGCGGCAAGAAGCCCGAAGGCAAGAAGTAGGAGTGAAGCTGGTTGTCGGTCTCGGCAATCCGGGAATCGAGTATCAGTTCACGCCGCACAATCTCGGCTTTCTTGTGATCGACCGGCTTGCCCAGCGCTGCGGCGTAGATGTCAACAGCCGCCGATGCCAGGCAGCAACCGGCAAGGCGCGAATTGCAGGGCATGAGGTACTGCTGGCAAAGCCCGAGACCTACATGAACCTGAGTGGGCTCTCGGTTCGCAAGCTGGTTGAGGATCTAGATCTCAGTCTGGCGGACGGGCTGATCGTGGTTTATGACGAGTTGGACTTACCCTTTGGCTCTACTCGCATCCGGCAGCGTGGCGGCACGGCGGGACACAACGGGGTTGAGTCGCTGGTCGGCTCGTTGGGAAGCGATGAATTCATTCGAATTCGCCTGGGAATTCAACCGGATCATCCGGTGCGCGATGGAGCGAAGTACGTGTTGGCGCAGTTCAAAAAATCGCAGCTCGAAGCTGTCGATGACTTAGTGGAGCGCGGCGCCGATGCGGTGGAAACAATATTGAAGGATGGGCTTGGTCCGGCGATGAACCGGTTCAATCAACGTCCCAAAACAGAACAGGAATAACGGGAAAGAGTACGACTGAGGCCACCCCACCCTCAACAGTGCACTAATAGGCCGTGAAAGTCTTTTTAAGAAGAGAGAACACATGCAACGTAGATACGAAGTGATGTTTATCGTGCGACCTGACCTGCAGGAGGAAGAGCTCGACAAGTTGAGCTCCACCCTCGAAGGCCATGCGACCAATGCGGGCGCGACAGTAAAGAGCATTGAGCGGATGGGCAAGCGCCGTCTGGCTTACACCGTGCGCAAGTTCGCGGATGGCTTTTACATTCTGCTGACGGTCGAAGCGGACGGCAAGGCGATCCACGAGATCGAGCGTCGTCTGCGCGTTTCCGAGCCGGTGATTAAGTTCATCAGCGTGCGAATCGATGAGGAAGAAAAGCGGCTCGACAAGATCAAACAGATTCGCGCGACCAAGGTAAAGCGATCAGCGTCTGAACCTGCTCCCGCCGAGCCCGCGCCTGCACCAGCCGCAACGGCGTGATACCAGCTGCTGGCTACTGGCTGGTTGCTGCTGGTCGGTAGTCAAATGCACGCCTCGAATTTTTAGATTTGCTGTTGGCAAACAGTCAACAGCTGAGCTCATAGCTTGAGGAGAAATAAATGTCAGATACACCAGTACCCAGTTCCCCTTCAGCCGGACAGGACCGGGGACCCCGTCGCGACGGGCGTTCGGGTCCGGGTGGCCCGGGCGGAGGTCGTGAAGGCGGACGAAAGTTCTTCCGCCGGAAGAAACAATGTAAGTTTTGCGTCGAGAAGATCGATGCGATTAACTACAAAGATGTACGGCTGCTATCCGGCTTCGTCGCCGAGCGCGGCAAGATTGTCCCGCGCCGCCTTACCGGCGTGTGCACGCCGCACCAGCGGCGTCTCAGCGCGGCCATCAAACAAGCACGCAATATCGCGCTGCTGCCGTTCGCGGCACGGTATTGAGAAAGCTGCGGCTATTTGCTTCTAGCCGCGCTGACGATTTTTCGGCTTGCCTTGAAGTCAACGTTATTTAACTCTCTGCTGCGTCCTCGCTAGCTGCCAGTCGCTAGCAGCCAGCAGCTATGAGGTTTTCATGGAAGTCATTCTCAAAGAAGACATTGAAAAACTCGGCCATCGCGGTGACATCGTGAAAGTTGCTGAAGGCTATGGCCGCAACTATCTGCTGCCAAGAAAAAAAGCTATCGAAGCCAACCGAGCCAATAAAACCGTAATCGAGCAGATGAAAGCCGCCGCGGTTCGCAAATCGGCCAAGGAAAAAACCGAGTCCGAAGCCTTGGCGAAGCAGCTCAATGAGCTCCAACTGACCTTCGAACGCAAGGTCGGCGAAAAGGACCACCTTTTCGGGTCCGTGACTTCCGCGGATATCGCTTCAGCTCTGGAAGGCAAGGGCTACAGCATCGACCGCCGCAAGATTCACCTGGACGATCCACTGAAGAGCCTTGGCGAATTTCACGTTCCCGTGAAGCTCCATCGTGAAGTCACTGCGCACGTGAAGGTTACGGTGGGCCGTGAAGGCGGGGAAGCACAGACGTAAGCTTCTCCCCGCAGGGCATCTAATCCGCCGATCCGGTGTTCTTGTCTATATGCGGTTCTTTTTCTTGCGGCTGGCGATTCCGACTGTTTGCCTCCTCGGAATCGCTCTTGCCCAGGAGGATACTTATCTCGACCCTTCTCTTCCTGAAGGTGTAACCGTCCGCGACATCATTGGCCGCTTTGCCGCGCAGGAACAGGTGTTCAAGCAGGCCCGCGAACACTACACCTACCGCCAGGTCGTCCGCATGCAGACGCTTTCCGAGACCGGATTTCCCGACGGCGAATACGACGACACCTTCGACGTAACCGTCAACGATCAGGGCGAGCGCGTGGTGAAAGAGGTTGGACATCCGCGCGACACGCTTAAGCGCATTCGCGTTACGCCCGAGGACATCGACGACATGCGCAACCGTCTCCCCTTCGTGCTCACAACCGACGAAATTTCCGATTACAACATCAAGTACCGCGGACAGCAGGACACTGGCGGCACACATTGCTACGTATTTGACATCTCTCCGAAAGCCATGGAGGAGAACCGGCGCTATTTCGAAGGACGCATTTGGGTGGACGCGCGCCAGTACCAGATCGTAAAGAGCTCAGGAAAGGCTGTTCCTGACATCTACAATCAAGGCGGGGAGAACCTGTTTCCCAGCTTCACAACATTTCGAGAATTGGTCGACGGCAAATACTGGTTCCCCTCCTACACCAAGTCTGACGACTTCCTGCATTTCAGCGAGCAAACCGTTCATGTAATCGAGACCGTTGACTACACAAACTACAAACGCTTTGGATCGGAGTCGCATATTCTTTTTGGCGGCCAGGAGATCGGCAGCGATCCCCAACAGCAACCAACGCAGCAGCCAGACGCAGGACGGCAGTACGGGACTCAGCAAAGCAGCCCGCCCCCGCAACGGAACGACCGGCAATCGACGTACCCACAGCAACGATCACCGCAGCAGGCGAGCCCACCGCAACAGCAGCCGGTAAACCCGCCACCCCAGCCCGCGCAGTTTGTGGAGCAGGCATTGATGTCGCTCGAAAGCGAAATTTCCGACGCGCTCACCAACCGGCAAGTGTCCATTCTGGAACGCATTCTGACCGATGATTTCAAGTTGATAAGCGCCAACGGCGATGCGGAAGACAAGTTTGGCCTGCTCGACGATATCCATCAGAACCGTGCCGGTAACTTCGGCCAACCACAGAACATGCGCGTACAGGTGAATGGTGATCGCGCCGTTGTGGTCGGAGAGCGCGAAGAGTCCGTGCCTGTCGGGAAGAACAGGATGCAGACGGCCCGTGTGCGTTTTACCGATACTTTCGTACGCCGCGCTGGTGAATGGTTCCTGGCCCAGACCAAAGAAGCTCCCGCTCGTTAGCCTTACACTGCATCTAAGCTGAAATATGGAACGCTGGGAACAGTACGAAATCTGGTCGATTGCCTCCGGTGGATCGCGCTGGGAATTTGTGGCTGCGTTTCATGATTTCGATGTGGCTTCCGCCGTCGCCAGGCGGCGCGGCCAGAACCTCCGCCTTGTCCATGCGATCTACGTTGATGGAAAGCTTGCTGAGCAGCAGGTGCTGGTGGAACTCGGAAAAACACGGCAGACGGCCTGAGCAACAGCTCAGTTTCGACTGCCTGCCAGCGGTCGACGAGCCGAGGTAGCTGCAGATGTTTACAGCCGCCGATACCTTGACGACTGACTACTGAGATTTGCCGTCAGCCGCGGTTTTGGTCGTCTCCGCCTTCAACCATTGATCAACCCACTCATTCACTGTCTTGTACCAGAGACGGCTGTTCTGCGGCTTCAATATCCAGTGACCCTCGTCGGGAAAATACAGCATCCTTGACGGAACCTTCAGTAGCTGCAACGTGGTAAAAAGTTGAAACCCTTCCGACACGTCAAGACGGTAGTCCAGCTGGCTGTGCACCACTAACGTAGGCGTCTGGAACTTAGGCGCGAACTGGTTGGGCGACCATTCCTTATACGTTTTTGGATTTGTCCAGGGCGTTCCTTTGAATTCCCACAGGTTGAACCAGAGCTCCTCAGTAGTGCCAAAAGAGGAAACCGCGTTGAACATGCCGTCATGCGATACCAGGCACTTGAAGCGATTGGTATGTCCCAGCAGCCAATCAATCATGTACCCGCCGTAGGACGCGCCCAGCGCGCATTCGCGCTCTTTGTCAATGAATGGATAGGTTTTTTCGACGTAGTCGAGTCCGCGCATTAGATCCACATAGGGTTTGCCGCCCCAGTCACCATTGATCTCGTCGATGAACTTCTGGCCGTATCCGGTCGAGCCGCGGGGATTGATCATGACCACGACATAGCCATTCGACGCAAACAGTTCGGCATTCCAGCGGTACGTCCAACTGTCCCCCCAGGCCCCCTGCGGGCCGCCGTGAATGAGAAACTTCACCGGAAATTTTTGGTTTGAATTGAAACTTGGCGGCTTCAACAGAAAGCCCTGAACTTTGGCCTTATTTGCTCCGGTAAACTCGAACGACTCCAGAGGCGCCATATCAATTTGGGAAAGCACAGCGTCGTTCAAGTGGCTGAGTTGCTCGCCTCGATCGCTTCCCGCGCGCTCGAGGGATGCTCGATAAATCTCGGTCGGCGCCTGAATTGACATGCGACTGAAAAAAATCGTCTTCCCATCGGGAGCGAAAGTCGGCTCGTCGTTGAAGCCGCCGAGCACCTGTTCCGGAGCACCGCCGCTCACTCTAACCCGCCACAACGGCGCGGCTCCGTGATCCTCAGCGGCGAAATAAATGGCTGTAGAGTCGGGCGCCCAGGCGAATGCGTCAACCCAGCGATCAAAGTTCTGCGTCAGATCGCTTGTCTCGCCGCTTTTGCGATCGAAGAGAAACAGCCGAAACCGGTCGCTTTCATATCCAGCTCGCGCTTGCGATCGGTAGGCGATGTAGCGGCCATCGGGCGAATATAGCGGCGTTGAATCGCTACCCGGACTGCTGGAAATCTTCCTTGGCGTTCCTCCCGTTATGGGAACCACGAAAACATCGTTGTTTGTACTGGTCGCCTCTACCTCGTCGATATTGCTGGTGAAGGCGATCTCCTGCCCGTCCGGCGAAATGGCGTAGAGGTCCTGGCCTCCGAGATTGAATGGAGGAACATCGTGGTCGCCCGGCGTGATGTCCACGGGAGTTCCCCCGTCCGGGCCGACCACGAAGAGATGGCTGCGCTTGAAGCGCGTATAGCTCGACCAGTGACGATAGAAGAGATGAGTGAACACCTTGGCTTTAACTTTGGAATTGGCGAGTTCATCGTCACGAGCCTTGTTACACGCGTCGTCCTTGCACTCCGGATAGACTTCGGAGACAAACACAACGTGCTTGCCATCACCTGCCCAAAGCCCACCATCCGCCTCTGTGGACAACGATGTAATCTGGCGCGCGTTGCCGGACGGAGTTCCCGTTTCGGTATCGAAACCCGTCACCCAGATCTGCGACCCGGCAGTAGCGCTCGACGTATAAAGAATGCTCTTGCCATCCGGCGAAAACCGGCCGCGACTCTCGCCCGCCTGTCCATTCGTGACTTGCCGGGATTCACCACCCGCCGCAGGAACGATCCAGAGATGCGACTTGCGCGTATTTTCCTGCAGGTTTACGTCGATGGCGGAGAACATGACCCAGCGTCCGTCGGGGGAGACTTGAGGATCGCCGATACGCTTCAGCGCCATCATGTCTTCGAACGTGAATGGCCGCTTGCCGCTGCTGCCGGCCTGCGAAACCTGAGAGAAGCAAGAAGCAGTCAGTAACAGAACTACGAGAAGCCTATTGATCATGGCGAGCCTCGAGACGGACTCGACAGTGTACAGAGGATGAGGCGGTTTGAGGTAAAGCGTTGTGAGAGATAAGGCGTTTCGGGAAAGAGCGTTTCAGAAAAGAGCGTTTCAGTAGAAGTCGTTTCAAGAACCTCGTTTCAAAGGAATTCGTGTTTCAGAAACCTCAGACCGAGCGGGCTGCAGCGAAAAGTGTTGAA
>JAFAUE010000010.1 GCA_019243475.1 Acidobacteriota bacterium
CGCAGACCAACATCGTGCGTCAGGACGGTGTGCGCGGCACGCTGCTCAGCATCATGAAGAACAGCGGCGCTTCGACGCTCGATATTGTGAAGGAGATCAAGGACCGCATTCCGCGCATCGCCGAGACTCTTCCTCAGGACATCGAGATCAAGACGCTGTTCGACCAGTCGCTTTTCGTGCGCGGCTCGATCAATGGGGTGTTGCGCGAAGCCGCCATTGCCGCCTGCTTAACAGCGGCGATGATCCTGCTGTTTCTTGGCGACTGGCGTCCGACGATCGTCATCACCATTTCCATTCCTCTTTCCATCTGCGTGTCGATCATCCTGCTTAGCGCGCTGGGCGAGACCATCAACATCATGACGCTCGGAGGTCTGGCGCTCGCCGTGGGCATTCTCGTCGACGACGCTACCGTCGAAATCGAGAACATTGAACGCAATCTCGCCATGGGCAAGGAGATGAAGCAGGCGATTTTGGACGGCGCCTCGCAGATCGCCCTACCGGCGTTCGTCTCGACGCTGTGCATCTGCATCGTCTTCGTGCCGATGTTCTTCCTCACCGGCGTGGCGAAATTCCTGTTCGTTCCGCTGGCGGAAGCTGTGTCCTTCGCCATGCTGGCCTCGTACCTGCTGTCGCGGACCCTGGTTCCCACAATGGTGCTGTACATCATGCGCGGGCACGAACATAAGGCGGCCGGCCCTAAGACCTTTTTGGGACACTTCCAGCGCGGCTTTGAACGCGGCTTCGAGCGGCTGCGCCAGGCGTACCGCGATTTACTCGGCGCCACACTTGAGCACCGCGGCATATTTGCCGCCTGCTTCCTGATTTTCTGCGTCGTGTCGTTCGCACTGATCTTTTTTGTCGGCGAGGATTTCTTTCCCAGCGTCGATGCCGGCGTATTCCGGCTGCATATGCGGGCACGGGCAGGAACGCGAATTGAAGAGACTGCGCGCCAGTGCGACGAAGTGGAGAAGTTTCTGCGCGAAGAGATTCCGCAGAACGAACTGGTCACGATCCTTGACAACATCGGCCAGCCCTACAGCTCGATCAACAACACTTACAGCACGAGCGGCACCATTGGCACGTCGGACGCGGAGATTCTAGTCTCGCTGAATCAGGAGCACCATCGTCCGACCGCCGAGTATGTGAAAAAACTCCGCGAAGATCTGCCGCTGAACTTTCCCGGAACGGAATTCTTCTTTCAGCCCGCCGACATTGTCAGTCAAATTCTGAACTTCGGTCTGCCATCTGCCATCGATGTGCAAGTGACGGGCAAAAATCTTCACGGCAACTTTGCCATCGCGCAGCAGATTGCCAACCGCATGCGCCATATTCCCGGCGCCGTCGATGTGCACGTGCAGCAGCTGATGAACGATCCGCAGATCGAGCTGCAGGTTGATCGCACACGCGCAAAAGAAGTGGGACTCGATCAGCAGGACGTTGCCCGCAACCTGCTGGTCTCGCTGAGCGGAAGCTTCCAAACATCGCCGAGCTACTGGCTCAATCCGGAAAACGGAGTCACCTACAGCGTCGCCGTGGAGACACCGGACTACCGCATGAACTCCGTGCAGGCGTTGATGAACACGCCCATGGGCTCGCCGCAGGCGCCGTCGCCGCAGGTCCTTGCTAACCTGGCGACCATGCGCCCCAGCATCACTCCGGCGGCGGTGTATCACTATGACATCTCGCCGGTCATCGACGTTTATGCGTCCACACAAGGACGAGATCTCGGCGGCGTCGCGCGGGATATTCGCGATGTGCTCAGCCAGTTCGATTCCAAGCTGCCGCGGGGCACGCACGTGATTTTGCGCGGACAGGTCGAGACCATGACTTCGTCGTTCCGCGGACTCGCCTTTGGCCTGCTGATGGCGATCGTCCTCGTGTACCTGCTGATCGTGGTGAACTTCCAATCGTGGCTCGATCCGTTCATCATCATTACCGCGTTGCCGGGAGCGCTCGCCGGAATTCTGTGGATGCTGCTGCTGTCGCACACGCGACTCAGCGTGCCTTCGATGACGGGAGCGATCATGTGCGTGGGCGTTGCGACCGCTAACAGCATTCTGTTGGTATCGTTCGCGCGAGAGCGCATGAATGAAGGCCTCTCTGCGCACCAGGCTGCGCTCGAGGCGGGATTCATCCGCATTCGTCCGGTGGTCATGACCGCCCTGGCGATGATTATCGGCATGGTGCCGATGGCGGTGGGTATGGGCGAAGGCGGCGAGCAGAATGCGCCATTAGGACGCGCCGTCATCGGCGGCCTGCTGTTTGCAACGGTGGCAACCCTCTTCTTCGTGCCCAGTGTGTTTACAATGATTCACGGCCGCCGGCGCGCGCATGACGAAGAGCATGGGCCCGGACCAGAATGGGTCCATGAGGAATAGTTAAGAACCCGCTGCGGTAGCGGCGGGCGCAGTTCGCGATTTTTAGCAGACGTAAGTCCCAGGCATCAGGAGCAAGGGTCCAGAAGTGAGTCCGACCGACGTTCTCAACTCGAGAAACGAAACCGAGCGCCAGGCCGGCGACGGTCATGAACCGCACCATCACCCTGTGCGCAAAGCAGGTTTGCTGGTGGCGATCGTTGTGCTGGTTCTGGTCGTCGCGGGCGCAGTTACGATTGCCAGCAAATTTGGCGAGAAGAGAGCGCTAGCGGCGGAGACCGAGCGGCTGGCGGTCCCGACTGTCTCGATTACTCATCCTAAGCAGGAGCAGAACCAGGAAGATCTTGTCCTTCCCGCCAGTGTTCAGGCGTACAAAGAATCTCCGATTTACGCGCGCACCAACGGCTACCTGCTGCACTGGTACAGGGACATTGGCTCGCATGTGAGAAAGGGCGAGCTGCTTGCCGATATCGATACTCCCGAAGTGGACCAGGAGCTCATGCAGGCTCGCGCCGCGCGCCAGCAGACTCAGGCGCAGCTCGGGCTGGCAAAGAGTTCTGCCGAGCGCTGGGAGAACCTGCGCAAGAGCGATTCAGTCTCGCAGCAGGAAGTCGATCAGCAGGTGAGCACGTATCAACAGGCGCAGGCGAATCTTGCCGCGTCAGAGGCCAACGTCCATCGGCTGGAGGAGATGGAATCGTTCAAGCACATCTATGCTCCATTCAGCGGAGTTTTGACCAAGCGTCTGATCGATGTCGGCGCTCTGATCAACGCCGGAAATGGCGGCTCCAACCACGAGCTCTTTGACGTAGCGCAGGTCGATCCTCTGCGCGTGTATGTGAATGTCCCGCAGACCTACAGCCCATTGATGCAGGTGGGCATGAAAGCTTACCTGCTGCAGGGCGAGTATGCCGGCCAGAAGTTTGAAGGCAAAGTCGTACGCACGGCCGACGCGATCGATCCCTCGACTCGCACGCTGCTCACCGAGATTGACGTTCCCAATCCTACCGGCAAGATTCTTCCGGGCGCGTACGCCCAGGTGCACTTCGACGCCAAGGTCGATGCCCCGCGGCTCACGCTTCCCATCAACACGCTTCTGTTCCGCGCCGAAGGTCCGCGCGCCGCGGTCGTCGGGCCGGATAACAAAGTCCATCTTCGCCCGATTGCCATCGGACGCGACTATGGCAGCGCGGTCGAGGTTCTTAGCGGCGTTGAGATGAACGATGAAGTCGTGATGAATCCTGCTGACTCATTGGAAGATGGCCAGCCGGTGAATGTAGCGGGAAAGAAGAGCGCGCAGAGTCCCAAATCGGGAGAATAAGGGTTAACCAGAAACACGAAAGGCAGTCCTTTTTGCGGACTGCCTTTCTGTTTTACTGGCCTTTCAGTTATCGCCAGTTGTAAAAGCGGTCGTGGCGGATGTCGCGCGTGTCGCGGCGAACATCGCGGCGGTCCCTGCTGATGTCACGGTATTCGCTGTTCAGTTCGGCGCGCTCATGGGCTGCGCCGGCGTAGTTACCTTCTCGCATATCCTGGCGAAGTTCCCACTGATCCTGGGCGATCTTCTGCCGGTCTTGAGCCATGTCGCGATAATCTCCAGCGCGGTCGGCGTTGTCGTACCGCAGATCGCGGCCCCTATTCCAGTTTCCGTCGGCCGCGAACAGCGAGCCGGCGCTCATCATGCCCATCAGAACGATTCCCATAATGGTGCGTTTCATGACCTTGTCTCCTCTCTTCCCTCTTTACCACCGCTCGCCGGCGAGCTTACTGGTATGAACCCCAAAGTGGGAAGGAGTTGCGAGGGGCGTGTAAGTGATTGGTAGCTATAGGGGATGGGCAATAAGCGATAGGCGATAGGCAATAGGCGGGCAGGGACAATTTTGCCCTTAGCGTCCGGACGAGCAGCACGTCGCAGGCGGCTCCCTATGCATATGACTGGCCCGTCAACCTCCTATGCGCCCATTGGCT
>JAFAUE010000116.1 GCA_019243475.1 Acidobacteriota bacterium
GGTTTCCTGATGGGACGCGATCCGCAATGGGCAGTCGAATGCGGGGCTGCGCATGGTGCGCTGGCGATGACCACTCCGGGCGACACGACTATGGCCACTCTCGGGGAAGTCGAAAGATTGATGAAGGGTGCCAGCGCGCGCGTGGCACGGTGAGCTGAATGACCTTTGCTCCACTGAGTCTGGACGGCAGAGTCGCTGTAGTCATAGGCGGAACTTCGGGCATTGGACGGGCAATTGCACATGGCCTGGCGGAGGCCGGCGCCGACGTTGTCCCAACATCGCGGCGCGCGGAACAAGTTGAGGCGGCTGCGAAAGAAATCGAGCAGCGGGGAAGACGCAGCCTGCGGGTAGCTTCCGACGTCGCCGATCGCGCATCGCTGGACAGGCTTTTGCAGCAAACGCTTTCCGCTTTTGGGAAAGTCGATATCCTTATCAATTCCGCCGGCAAGACCAAGCGCACGCCCACGCTCGACGTTCCCGAAGCAGAGTGGAACGACATCATGGAGACCAATCTGACCGGCGTGCTGCGCACCTGCCAGGTGTTTGGGCGCCACATGATCGAGCGCCACTACGGGCGCATCATCAACATTGCGTCATTAAGTTCGTTTGTGGCGCTGTTCGAAGTCGCAGCCTATGCGGCGAGCAAGGCCGCGGTCGCGTCGCTGACCAAATCGCTGGCAATCGAATGGGCGCAGCATGGAGTATGCGTCAACGCAATCGCGCCGGGCGTCTTCCGCACCCCGTTGAATCAGAAATTGCTGGACGAAACCTCTCGCGGCCAGGAGTTCCTGCAGCGTACACCCATGCGCCGGTTCGGCCAGGTAACGGAACTCGCCGGCGCCGCAGTATTCCTCGCTTCAGACGCCGCCAGTTTCGTGACCGGAGAGGTTCTGTGCGTGGACGGCGGCTTTCTCGCAAGCGGCGTAAATCAATAAATTTTGAGCGTAATCCACGCTGAAAGCAAAAAAGCTGCCTAGCAGTTCTTCACGCGTCAGCGGTCCCTCGATCTGCGATCGGCAACATCGGAGCCTTGCAATAATCGTTAAGCACCAATTAAAGTTCCTGCGCACTCGTTTAAGCAGCTTTGAGCTGCCACATGGATATCCACCAGCTCGAAATCTTTCTATCGGTGCTCGAGACCGGAAGCGTGACCAGGGGCGCGGAACGAGTGCATCTCTCGCCTGCCGCCGTGAGCCTTCAGCTCCAGAGCCTCTCCCAACATCTTCGGACCGAGCTCTTCGTGCGCTCGGGGCGCAAGCTGGCGCCGACTCCGATGGCGTTTCGTCTTGCCGAGCTTGCACGCGGGATCGCTGAGCAGATGCGCCGCATTGACAGCGATTTTCACGCCGAGCCCGGGGAAGACACCCGGCCATTTCATTTCGCGACGGGAGTTACGACGTTGGTTTACCGATTAGGGCAGCCGCTGCGTCTGCTGCGCAAGCAATATCCGCGTACGGAGCTGCATGTTACGGTCGCGAATACGGAAGAGATCGTGGTGGGACTGCTCAGCCGTCGCTTCGATTTGGGACTGATCTCGCTTCCCGTTTCGGAAAAGAGTCTTGCGACTGTCCCGTTATTCGACGAAGACCTGCTGGTCGTAAGGCCTTCGGCTACGCGCGTACGGGGCGGACAGATCGGCTCGGTGCGCCCGGCCGACCTCGCTAAAGTGCCGTGGCTGCTTTATCCGAAGGAAAGCAATATGCGTTTGATTATCGACGGCTTCTTCTCGCGCGCAGGCATTGAGCCGCATGTTGTGATGGAAGCCGCCGATACCGAAGCGATCAAGAGGCTGGTGGAATCCGGTTTCGGTTATTCGATCCTGCCGGCCTTCGCCCTCAAAGGGCAATCGCGCTTCTTCCATACCATGCGGATCAGCGGACACCGCCTTGTGCGCAGCCAAGCTCTGGCGATGGTGAACTCTGCCTATCCCAGGCCGTTGACCTTTAAAATCGCAGAGTTCATACGCAAGTCCGTGCAGTAGTTTTGTGCGCCTCTACAAGCTGCGCAAGAACGCGACCAGATCATGCTTCTCCTGATCAGTCAGGTTCAAATTGAAGCGCTGTTTGTAAAATTCGAGCACGTCGTCCAGAGTTGCTGCCGCTCCATTGTGGAAGTACGGAGCGCGGGCTGCTAACCCACGCAGAATCGGCCCTTTTGTTTTGCCCACATCCTTGCAATTCCCCGTAATGAGAGCGCGTCCGGGATCTGTGACCTGGAACGTGCCGCCCTTGCCGATCGGGCCGGCGACGCTTGGCGCGCATTGGACGGTGTACACGGGCAAGCCATCGGTATTCAAAGCAGGAAGCGCCGGGTAGTCCGTAATGCCGATATTGATGGCCAGCGGCACGGAGTGATTTCCCACATTGGGAGTGTTGTGGCAGGTGGTACAGGTACCCGCTACCGTGCTCAAACCGGGCAGGTCATTGAGCCCGGTGACGCCGGTAATCGTAATCGGAAGTGTGTTGAACAGTGCTTCCCCGCGCGCGATTGCAGCGCGCTCTTCGGATGAGCGGTCGGCATCCTGGCTCGCCAGAGCAAAGTTATCAAACAAAGTGAATGCCGAGGGATTGAAGGCGGAGGGATCAGGGCCTAGCGGGTCGTTGATGCCCGGGAAAAACTGCTGCTGCGACAAGTTCCTGGGCCCGCCATTAGCTCCGTGCGCGTCGAGCATTCCCGCCTTGAAGTCGAGCGATTGTGCCACGAAGTTCGACATCTCAAAGTTCACGATACCGGCAACCACGCCGGGATCCGGCGCGTTCGCCGCCTGCGCGTGGCCGAGCGTCGCCTGCACTGCCTGATCGCTCAAGTCGAAGTTGAGGTTCTGCCCTTTAAAAGATTCGCGGCCGTCCCACATGACTGTGGTCAAAAAGGGCAGGTTGGCCGAGGGCAGGGGACGGCGAAACAGGGCCAATCCTGCCGCCGTGGTCTCCGCACAATTATGCGGATCGCTGATTCCCGTAATGGAAAACGTTGCATTGCTGGGCACCCCGATGGACACACGGATCAGACCTTTGTTGAGCAACATGCTGTAAGCGTGCGCACGGGCCTTCGGGCTCGAAACATCGGCACTCGGACAATCGGCGCCATCCACCGGCCGAAAGATTGGATCGAGGCCCTGGCTGACCATAAACCGCGCCTGGATATGCGGCGGAGTCACGCTCCAGGCGTCACTTGCCTGATGGCAGGTTGCGCAGCTTCGTCCATTGGTGCCGAGGCTCTGGAAGAACGGGCCTGAGGTGTCGAGCGAGCCGGTGGTGTTGAAGGTGGTGACGAATCCTGATGGATCCAAAAATGTAAGCAGGCCGGGGAAGCGCGTCTCGGCCGAAATGCCGAGCGCGGCAATTGCTGCGCACAGGAGCGCCATCGGAATTCCACGAGCGCCAGTTCGCCGCCCCAGAATGCCGCTTGCCAGTCTAGTGAAAGAGCGCGCCAACGAGGAAGAAAATTGTCTCGGATGCATAGCTTCACCTCGATCGATCAAGCTGAATACAGACACGCTGCCTCGGGGCGGGATTTTGAGAGCAGTGAGCCTGGTCTAATTCGATAAGACCGATTGGGGAAAAACCTTTCGCAATTTTTTGGAAATGAACGCTGTCTTGACGCGTGGAAGGCCAAAGTCGCAGAAGTTTTCGTAAACCACGGTGTGGAGGCGGAGGTTTAGCGACGGCCAGCCAAATTCGCCCACTCGCCGGCTTCAATGAAGCTGGCCCAATAAAACGGATGCCGGCGGTCTTTGCGGTGAATTAGCGCAAGCTGAACCCGGCGCAGCGCATCCGCACGGCCGGCCCCGTGCTTTAAAGCGGTGTAATAGGAGACCATCATTTCGCGGGTCAAGTAGTCGCTTACCGGCCACAGGCTCATGACCATGCTTTGGGCACCGGCCATGAAGAAAGCACGCCGTAAGCCGTAAACCCCCTCGCCGTTCCTCACTTCACCCATCCCGGTATCGCAGGCCGAGAGAGTGACGAGCTTCGTGCCCCACAGGTTCAGGTTCGCGGCTTCGAGCGCGGTGAAAATGCCTTCATTGTCGCCGTCCCTCACGAGATTGGCGTTGGTGAGTGCCAATCCGGAACGAAGGAGCGGATTTTCGAAGTCCGTCGTATTGTTCGATCCGCCCCCAGACATTTCAGCGGCGGACGAGTCTTTCAGGAAAAATCCGTGCGTTGCGATGTGCAGAATGCCCGGAGCGGAGAGCTCCTGGATTGCGGCGCGTGAAGCATTCGGTCCGGTCAGGACCTTCGAGTCAGGGAACAACTCATGAATACGCGCCGCTTCAACTCGTGTTCCCGGCAGTGGCGCGAAATAGACTTCCGAGAGCTTCGTGCCCGTCGTGATGCTGCGCAGTGTTGACGCCGAATACGCGCCAGATCTTGCACTTGCCAACTGGACCGCGCCGGTTTTCTCGAAGAGCGGATCGGCGAGGATTACCGGAGGCTCAGCGGACTCGATCGGCGCCTGCATGCGCAGCAGATCGCGCCCACTCAGTAGGTAGCTGATGGCATACTGCTCAACCAGGTAGTTGCCAGCGGCATCGCGCAACGCCTCGAAAGGAATTAGATCGAGTTGGCCATCGGGCGAGATAAGCAAGCGCGTGGGGCCGGTCAAGGCTTCCCGAATTGGATCGATGATCTTTTCCCCGACGACGCGGCCGAGAGAAGATGCGTCGTGCCGTGCCGGATCCTGCAACGCTGCTCGAAAGCTTGCCAGCGCGCTGTCGATCACATCGCTTGGACCTAAATCGACGCCTTTCGGCGGAGAGTGAGCGGTGATGACATACGCTGCGTAGCGGCGAGCTCCGAACTGTTCAGGGTCGGTCGCCTTGGGATCGTAAGGTCGATACGTGGCAAACTCAATGAGAGCAGTGCGTGGCGGCAGGGCTGCGCAGACATTTTCCAGCGTCACCGGCCGCGCCTTGACTCGGAATTCTTCGTTGTTGCGGCTGATGACTGCTTCCAGTTTCTCTTTCTTTTGCTCAAGCTCCTGAAGAGTCTTCAGTCTTTCCGCCGGCGCGAAGCGCTGTGAACGTCTGAGCGTGATTTGCGCCAGTTGCACGGTTGTCGCCTTCAGGTCATCGAGCAGGCGCTGGTCCTCCGGGGATGCGCGACGGCGGAGCTGTGCGAAATTGTCGGTCATGGCTTCGAGCAACCGCCCTTTCCGCTGTAGAAGTACAGTCGCCGCAAGCGCCGCGGCCCTATCATCGGTGGGATCATTTCGGAGGTTCAACGATAGTGTGCGGTCCATCCGCTCTCCCATGGTTGAGAGAAACGTTAGTTTCTGTCGCTCGGAGCCGATGGCGAGATTCATGGAAATCTCGCGCTCCAGCGCGGGTTCCAACTGCGCCTGATATTTGATTGCATTGTTAAAATCGCCCAAAGCGATGTAACTGCTCACCAGATTGGCGAGCGGAGAAATCAGGTCGGGGTCGTCGGCCTCTGAGTCCTTTTCAAAAATGGCGACCGCTTGTTGCTCGGTTTTGAGCGACTGCTCATAGGAGCCCTCAGAACGGTAAACAGTCGATAGGTTCATCAGCACGGCGGCGTATTCCGGGTGCTGGGCGCCGACAGCCTTCTCCTTGATGCGGAGTGCGCGCTTAAAATAATCCTCTGCGGCAGGATAATCCCTTCTGCGTCGGGCCAAGACGCCAAGGTTGTTCAAAGGATACGAGAGCGCGGCGCTGTCTGGACCGTAATGGGATACGTCAAACTCCAGGCTGCGCCGATAATAACGCTCGGCATCATCGAGTTTAGACTGAGCCACAGCCGCAACACCCAAGTTGTTCAACAATTGGGCGTAACTGACGGTGTCACTCAAGCCGGCTTTGTCCATAATCGCCAGCGCACGAAAATACTGCTTTTCGGCCCGCGGAGCGTCGTGCCGATCGATGTACACGATGCCAAGTGTCTTCAAAGTACCGGCGATGAGCGGATCGCCATCCGGCAAGACTCTTTCTTCTACCTCCAACGCATCGCTCACCAATCGCTCAGCTTTGGAGAGATCACCGAGTTTCTCGTACACCGAGCCTAGGCGGCTCTGGGTGAAGAATGTCTGGGGCGCCTCTTTGCCCAGCTTTTCCGTGAAAACCTCAAGGGATTGCTCAAGCAAAGTGCGCGCCTGCTCTGATCTCGCGGCCAAATGGAAGATCAAGCCCAAGTCGCGGCGAAAGAGGGCGATTCGTAAATCATCGTCTGGCAGCGCTTGACTTACCAGACGCAGCGCCTCCTGCGCGGGGGCGATCGCATCGACGGCTTTGTCCGAATCGTAGAGTTGGTTCGCGAAGGTGCGCAGCTTCCAGGCTTCGAAGAGGCGTCGGTCGGTGTCATTCGCGGGCCGGACTTCCGCACGGATTTCATAGCTTCCGGTCGAGGAGGGCACCTTCGGCTTGATGGCGATGGAGTAGATACTCGTGGCTTCGGCCACAAACTCCAAACGTTCTGTACCCGTGCTGGTGATGGCATCGTCCACGGCGACGATTGGGGAATCATGCTCTCCTACAAGCTGCAGGACTACATCGGTACCTCTTTGTTCGAGCTGAATCGTAGCGCATTGGCCGGCTTGCACAGTCACTTGGTACAAGTGCAGCTCGGTTCCGCCGATGGTTCTGGTGGAGGCTACGTTGGGCTGCAAGGGCCCAATAACAAGTTTGCGAAGCTGCTTCGAATCGGTCTGGCAGAAGGCGCCGGGCGCGAGCGTCAGCGCGACAGACAAGAGAAGGCAATCGAGGAGAGTCCTCGCCAGGCGGCTGCGCATCCGTGCTCGACTAAAAGGATTGCACATATTGACGCTTCAAGGGCGAAGCGAAAAATGTCTGGTCACTTTACCACTACTGCGAACGGGAAAGTGCCCACGGGCTCTGGCGAACTCTGGGTGCTCAACCCATTGAGCTCGAAAACGTACCTTCCCGGCGCGAACATCGTTCCCGGGACCGTAAATGTAAAGACTCTCTCACGACCTTCAGTTTTCGCCGGGCCGGGGGCGCTGCGCCATAACTGGTGCAAGCCTGCTGGGTCAAGCAGCATCGCCTGATAGCGCGAGAAGTCATTCACTTCGAGTTTTAAGCTGAGTCTCACGTTACGCGCTCCTCGTGGAAGTATCAGTTGGGGAATGCCGGCGGCGTCTCGCCCGCTTGGGCGCAAGAAGAAAGACGGCACGGCGAGAGCGCCTACTGCCTTGCTCGAGGGGAGAGAGCTGCCGATATCATGCGGCTGCTGAGTTCCCAGTTGAGTCTCAAAGCGCGCACGTTCTGCCTTCAGGCTTGCCTGGATCCGCTCGGATTCTTGCAGCTGATGACGCAGTCTTGAATTGTCAACAAAGAGATATGTGGCGCCCGCGATGAGCAGCATGGAAACAGCGGCAAAGGCGGGGCTACCAAGCCATCTGAAGACAAGCGTGCGGCTAAGCTTTGCAGACGAAGCTCTTTTCGTGTCTCTCGAGGGGTCCTCTGTGGCCGCTGTCCCGAGCTGATGGTTCTGAAGCGCTCGCGCGAATGCGGCCCTATGGCGGCGGGCTGGAGACGCAAGATATGCGGCTGAGAAATTCCGTAGTTCATCGGGCGACAGGTCGCCTCTCGCATATGCGTCCAGCAAATCGTTTTCGGCGTCGCGCAGGCGCCATGCAAGTTCCTCGTCCGTAACGCTCAATTCATCCAGGCGGGCCGATTCTTCTTCGGAAGCGGCTCCCAGAAGATAGCGGACGAGAAGCTGCGGATCGAGTTCGGCATTCCCCGACATGTCACTCCACTTAAGACAAATTCCGGCAAAATCTGTCAACTCTCGCCAAGTCGTCTCCTCACGCAGGCTTCCAGCTTGTCACGCAAGCGGCAGGCACGAATGGTGAGCGCGTTCAGAGTGACTCCCAAACGCCCTGCCAAAGCTTTGCGGCCGCGAATTTTCTCCTGTCGCTCTCCGCGGTAATACTCCAGCATTAGCTCCCGGTCGGAGGGAGCCAGAGTGGTGAGGCACTCTTCCAAGGCCTGCAACATCTCCTTGCTGCTACGGTCGTCGTCAGAACTCCGGGCCCTTTGACCTGGCGGAGAGCTCGCACTCTCGTCGCTTAACGCACGCGATTGCGCCTCTGGCTCGCGCAAGGACTCGAGAAAAACGAAACGCGCGACGATGTAGCAATACTGGGCGGGAGCGGCATCGCGGATGCAGCCTTGCTCCTCAAGGCGTCGCGCGACCCGATTCAAAGTTTCGTCGGCTAACTCTTGCGAGGCAAGGCAGTTCTTTCGCTCGAAGTACAAGACCAGCCGCCGGCGGATGTCGAGGTAACGCCGCCCATCAGAGTCTTCACCCGCATCAAGCCAGTTTAGGAGTCCGCGGAAGGCGGACTCCGACGGTTCCCAATCTTTCTTCCGCGAAACATTCACCATGGCACAGCTGACATCGGTGTGGCGAATTTTACAACGAAGTTCTGTTTTGGGAGGCTACAGAATGTAGCGCGACAGGTCCTGGTCCTTGGCGATGTCGGCGACCATTTTCTTCACGTACTCCGAATCGACCACAACCTTGTCCTGTTTGTCTTTCGCCATTTCCGGCGCGGTAAAGCTGATCTCATCGAGCACGCGTTCCATAATGGTGTGCAGGCGGCGGGCGCCTATGTTTTCCGTAGATTCGTTTACCCGATAGGCGAAGTGGGCAATCTCGTCGAGCGCGTCGCGGGTGAATTCAAGTTTCAAGCCTTCGGTTTCAAGCAGCGCAGTGTACTGCTTTACCAGCGATGACTTTGGCTCGGTGAGGATCTTGATAAAGTCCTCAATGGTGAGGGACTGCAGCTCGACCCGAATTGGGAAGCGTCCCTGGAGTTCAGGGATGAGGTCGCTCGGCTTTGAGACGTGGAACGCGCCAGCCGCGATGAAAAGAATGTGGTCGGTGCGCACCATGCCGTAGCGTGTGTTGACGGTCGTGCCCTCAACGATCGGCAGCACATCGCGCTGTACGCCTTCGCGCGAGACGTCGGGGCCGTGGCCGCCTTCGCGGCCTGCGATCTTGTCGATTTCATCGAGAAAGATGATGCCTGATTGCTCGACACGCTCCACGGCGGTGCGCGTAACCTGGTCCATGTCGATGAGGCGCTGCTCTTCTTCCTGAATGAGGTATTCGAACGCCTCGCTGACCTTCATCTTCCGCTTCTTGGTGCGCTGACCGAAGATGTTGGGCAGCATGTCCTTCACATTGATGTCCATCTCCTCGATGCCCTGGTTGGAGATGATCTCGAACGCGGGCATAGAGCGCTCGCGAACATCAAGCTCCACCATTCGCTCGTCGAGCTTACCCTCGCGCAGTTGCTGCCTGAGTTTCTCGCGTGTCCTGGATTGGGAATCGCTGCCATGCTCGCCATCACCAAGCTGCAGGTTCTGCTGCGGAGTTGGCGGTGTAGGTGGCAACAGAAGGTCGAGAAGGCGCTCTTCGGCATTGAGCTCTGCCTTGTCTTCGACTTCTTCCAGGCGCTCTTCCCGAACCATGTCGATGGCAATTTCGACCAGGTCGCGAATCATCGACTCTACATCGCGTCCTACGTATCCAACCTCTGTGAACTTGGAGGCCTCGACCTTCAAAAACGGAGAGTTTGCAAGCCGAGCCAAACGGCGCGCGATCTCGGTTTTTCCGACGCCGGTCGGCCCAATCATGATGATGTTCTTCGGCATGATCTCTTCCGCCAGTTCGGGCGGAAGTTTTTGCCGGCGCATGCGATTGCGCAGCGCAATAGCTACCGCGCGCTTTGCAGCATGCTGGCCTACCACGTACTTGTCTAGCTCGGAGACGATCTCGCGCGGAGTGAGTTCGTCGAGCGCGAGTTCCTGTTCTTCCTGGGTTCCAGGGAGGTAAATCGCCACTGCTTTCAGTTTCTCCTGTTGTTTTAGTGTAAAACAGGCGGTCGAATCTGGGCAGGCCCAAGGCAGTCGGCCAAAGCAAAGTGCCTCAAACGAAGATTGCGGAACTTCTAAAAGGCTTGACTAAACAGACTTCAGTACACAGACAGGGAAATGCTGGAACATTTCCGCGCAGCGGAGCTTACCTTCGCTTGCGCGCAGCCGCTCGCCAGTGAAGATGTTTTCGAATTCCTCGGGAGCCTCGACTGGAAGCTGGATGGTGGCGTCGTCCCAAACTTCAGGTGACGGCATGCTGGTATTGCCTCCGGTAAGGGTGTACAGGAAGCGCGGCACTGCGACGATTGCAACTTGTTTTGAGCCGTTCGTACCCAGAATGCGCGCGAAACTGCACAGATGTTGATTCAGGACAGAGCTCTCAAGGGGAACGTAGCTACCCTTGTGAAACAGATCTGGGTGTTCGCGGCGGAATTCGAGAGCGCGGGTTGTGACCCAAAGCTTGATTCTTCCGTCCTGAAAGTTTTCGAGCAGATCGGCGCAGAGCGGAGTGGCGGGGTTCCCCTCATGCGCTTTCACCGGCTGACCGTGAAGTTCGGATAGAACGCCGCGACGCAGGGCATAATCCACCGGACGACGGTTATCGGGGTCCACCAGGCTGAAGTCCCATAGCTCGGTTCCCTGATAGATGTCAGGATTGCCCGGCGATGTGAGTTTTAACGTGGTTTGGGCAAGAGAGTTGATTGCGCCGAACCAGCCAATCGGTTCCAGGAATGCTTCGAGCAAGGCGACGAAGCTGTTGGCGCGATCCGCATCGCTGAGTATCGCCGCAATGAAATTACGCAAAGCTTCCACATATTCGGGGTTCTGATTCACCCAGCTCAAGTTAACTTTTGCTTCGTGGACAGCCTTGGTCATGTAGTCCTGTACGCGCTGCACGAGCTCGCTGCGATTCTCGTCGGTAGACTTCCATGGCCACATGCCGACCAGTGTCTGATAGAGCAGGTATTCTTCGTTGCAATCCGGCACAACACGTCCGTCGCTGATCGTGATCTTCTTGCCGCGATTCAAGCGCCGCGCGCGCATGGTGAACGCAGACCACAGCTTCGGCACTTCAGACAGAACGTTGAGACGCGCGCGCACGTCTTCGCTGCGCTTGGTATCGTGCGTCGAGGTTGCGAGCATCGATGCCGCCCAGTGAGCTGCACGGCTGAGATTGCCGGCGTGAAAATCCGCCAGGCTGACGCCAAACTGCTTGGGAGAACCTCCGACTTCATTGACGGAAATGAATCGGTTATAGATGTAACAGACTGTATCCTCCAGCCCTTTAGCCATCACTGGGCCAGTCAGCTGCTGGAACTTGAGCGCGAAGTAAAGGCGGCGGCGGTACATGAGTTCATCGAGGCGTCCGCCGTTGAGCAGCAGCGTGTCTTGCAGGAAGTCGAAGACCCTCTCGGACATTCCCGGATTGAGACGCTTGGCCTTCCGGATCGCGCGCTCGATGAATTGCCGGTCACGCTCGGTGTACTCTCCGCGTTCGTCGATATACGTGCGGTACACCGGGAAACATGCAATGGTTTCACGAATGCTGTCGCGAAGCGTCTTCAACGTGAAGTCGCGCGCGCGACGGTCGGCCGAGGAGAGTTCGCCCAGAAGGTGTGTGAGCACGTTTGCTTCGTTCGCCAGAGCGTTGTGCAGAACGTCTTTCTTTGCCCGGTAAATCAGCATGTCGGGATCTTCGCCTTGGCCGACAAAGCGAAGATAAAGACGAGTGAATGCCTTCTCATTTGCCTGATCGATAAAGATGCCGTTCACCAGGTTGGTGAAGTCATATCCACTGGTGCCGTCAACCGGCCATTCCTCCGGCAGCTCTTCGCCGGGCTCGAGAATTTTTTCGACTACCGTATACAGCGGATGGTTCTTGCCGGTCCAATCGTGCTGTGAGAGCGCTTGCTGAACCTCGAGAGAGATCCCATTTTCAGCAAGTGGCTGCGCCGGCTCAACGCCGTGAAGCCGCGCGTCAGCGTAGAGCAATTGCAGACGGATCAAATATTGCCGGGGGTTGAGCATGCCATCGCAGTGGTCAATGCGTAATCCAGTAACGACTTTCTCTGCCAGCATGCGGCGCAGTAGCTGATGCGTCGCGGAAAAGACGCGCGGATCTTCCATGCGCAAGCCAACAAGATCATTGATGTCGAAGAACCGCCGATAATTAATTTCCTCTCCCGAGACGCGCCAGTGAGCTAGCCGGTAGACCTGCAATTCCAGCAGCAAGTGCAGAAGATCGAAGCTGCGCGGCTCACCGGGCTTGCCGTTCACATGCTCCAAAGCGCGGTCGACTACTTTCTTCACGGGTGCTGATTCGCGGAGAAGAGCCTCCCAGCGCGGCTTTAGCTCCTGCCAGAGCTGAGAACGCTTCTTGCCTTGTTCCGGATCGGCACTGCTCTGCGGCGGCAAGGAACGCAGACGCTCGAGCAACTCGTGCAACACGCCCAGATCGGCCGCGGTGTTTTGTTCGTGCGCCTCCGGCAACTGTCCCAGGGCTTCGAAGATCAAGGGCAGCGTTTGTGGATCGATGGGGAAGTCATGGTCAAAGTACTGAACTACAAGCTCGCCATTGTTATTGCGCACTTGCAGCCGGCCTTGCTCGAGCTCCTCGCCGTACTGATCACCGAGGACGGGCAGCAGCAACTTGTTATGCAGCTCGGGCTTTAACGGATGCCAATCGATATCGAAGAAATCGGCGTATTGAGAAGCCCGCCCGTGCTGGAGAACGTCGCGCCACCATGGCGTATTCGTGCTCACGCCCATGTGATTGGGGACAATATCGAGAACCATGGACATGCCATGCGAGTCGAGCTCGCGCACCAGCGCTTTCAGTTCTTCCTCGGTTCCTATTTCGGGATTCAGGCGCTCATGGTTAATGATGTCGTATCCGTGCATGCTTCCTGGTCTCGCCTCAACAAAGGGCGAAGCATAGATGTGGGAAACGCCGAGAGCGTGCAGATATGGGATCAGCTCGCGCGCCTGCTTGAATTTGAATTCACTATGGAACTGGATGCGATAAGTAGAGAGCGGCCTTTGTCCCGGCTGGCGGAAGATGGCTTCCAGAGCTTCTGGGACACTTTGGGCTTCGGGCAGGACGAAGGGCTCGTTCGGGCGCATGCACTTACTTAGATGCGCAGAATGAGAGCCTTGGCAGGAGTCACGAGCTGCCACTTTTTGGACAATCCGTTCCTGCCTCGGCGCAGCGGCTTTGCTGGTGTAGCGGAGATGACAACCGGCAATTCAAAATTCAGTAGAGACGCGATGTGCTGCGTCTCTACCGTTACAGTTCGGTTACCTTTGGGCCACGGTCTGTGCGCGGGCGACGGCATTCAGGAACGGCCGAGCGTCCGGGGGCGCGGGAACATTGCCGCCAAGCACTTGCTGGCTGGTCATGTCCTGGCCGTAGAAAGCGGTAGTGGCGTCCTTATCCTGGTGAATGACAGTCCCGTTCAGCGAGATCCCGCCAAACACGCCTTTGCTGCGCGAATAGGTAAGGATCGGGGCCTTTAGCTTCCAGTCGGTCCCAGCTTGCGCGTCTCGTCCCACCGGACCTGCGGCTGCGGAAGCATCGCCGCCCACTTGGAATTTGTCAGACAGCAGTGCCTGCATTCCCTGGTCGTTCATCATCAGCATTACGAGATCAACGCCTTCGGCTCCAATTTGGAATCCGAAGCTGCCGCCGCTGACGGTGAAGAATGCCGGCGAGCTCCATCCCTGGGACGTCTTACAGGTAGCGACACCTTTGCCGTGCTCTCCGCCTATTCCGAGTCCGGCTTTCACCATATGCGGAACTATGGCAACGCACTTTGCACTGTTAAGTACGTCTTCAGGAATGCCTTTGTCCGGTGCGGCGGTAATTTCTTGGAGGACGCTGGCGGCCTTGTCGAGCCGTTGGTCCACGTTCGATTTCTCTTCTGCCATGGTGAGACAGCAGAGACCAAACAACATCGTGCAAACTGCGAACTTCTTCATTGAGGGCTCCTCCCCTTTGGGAATTCAGGTGTGTTGAAAATGTGTGTGTGGCGGCTAAGGGAGAGGAAGCAGGAAACTTGCGCGAGGTTGGCTGAGGAATAACGAGCGAGTCACGAAGGTGAGAAGCTCACCGTTCGTTATTGGGAAACCGTGTACCTCTATTCGCAGCGCAAGGCGATTATGGGCTCGACGCGCGCGGCCCGTCGAGCCGGCATGAAGCCTGCAAAAAGGGCGATGGCTAAGATCGCGAAACAGCAGCTCACGATCGTGAGCGGATCGTGAGGTGAAAGCTCGTATAGTTGATGTTTAAGCAGTTTCACAGCTATCCAGGCGATTGGCAGGCCAGCCAGCAGCCCTGCTCCGACGATAAACAGAGTCTCAGACATGATCATCCGGAGAATGCGTTTGCGCTCTGCGCCGAGCGCCATGCGGATGCCGATTTCGGCTGTTCTCCTGGTCACGGCATAGGCGACAGTGCCATACAGGCCGATGCATGCCAGTAACAGAGCGAGAGCCGCGAATGCGCCGCTCAGCCACGCGAAGGTACGCTCCAAAAAGAGCGAGCCATTGACGACGTCTTCTTCAGTCTGCAGTCGAATGGGTGGAACATCTTTATTGAGAGCGAGGCAGACTTGCTGCACCGATCCGAGTACGGCGGCAGGATCGGTATTGGTACGTACGAGGTACACCATCTGGCGGGAGATCAGCTTCGATTGCTGATAGGGCGAGTAGGCTGTGGGCGGGACATCGTCGCGAATCTTTCCGTATTTCACGTCTCCGACAACGCCCACGATCTCAAAGCTGATCCGATTCTTATGCTTGCCGTAAACCAAATGCTTTCCCAGAGGATTGTCTCCATGAAAATACTTGCGCATGGCGGTCTCGTTGATAACGAGAACATTAGCAGAGGTTTCAGTATCCTGCGGCCCCACGGCGCGGCCAAGAAGGACAGGTACGTTTAAAGTCTCGAAGTACGCCGGTCCAACGACGTGCTGGTTCATGTCGACTTGCTGTCCCGGTGAGGTGTAGCCGGGAATTTCCGGCGAGTGAGAAGTCCAACCCGAATCAATGGGGCCGTGCTGGGCGAATGCTGCGGACCGCACTCCGGCGACGGTTTGGAGACGTCGCTGCAGCTCCTCGTAATACTGAATGAGCTGCGGATCGCTATATCCGTTCAGCCCGGGGCGCACTTCGAAAGTCACCAGTCCATGGCGGTCGAATCCGAGATTGACGTTTTGAAGCCGAGTCAGCGTTCGCAGGAACAGTCCCGAAGCAGTCAATAACAGGAATGAGAGAGCCACTTGCGCGCCAACCAGCGTTTTGCCCATGGCAAAACGAGATGCGCGCGTCGAGAACTGCGCCGCGTTGTCCTTCAGTGTGGGAGCGATGTTCACGCGAGTTGCAGACAAGGCGGGGATCAATCCGAAGAGAATGCCGCTCAAAATCGACACCAGAGCGGTAAAAGCCAGTACGCGAAGATCGATCTGAGTGGGTAAGGAAATTGCGTTGCGGCCGGAGCCGAGCATTCGTACCAATGCGGAACTCGCCCAGAAAGAGATCAGGAGACCGGCTGCTCCGCCAATAGCGCTCAACATCAGGCTCTCGACCAGGAGCTGACGAACGATACGGGCCCGAGACGCGCCGAGACTCAACCGGACGGCGATTTCTTTTTGCCGCGCCGAGGCCCGTGCCATCAGTAGCCCAGCAACATTGGCGCAGGCAATGAGTAGCACCAATGCCACCATTCCCATCAGCAACAGAAGAGAAGTAGAGAACCTCTCACGAAGGTCGTTCAGGCCGCGCCCGGCAGGCATAACGCCAACCGTGGGAATAATCGCGCTTGCGGATTTCTGCACGTGGGATCTGAGAACCCGCTCCATGATGACCTGGAGCTCGGCGTTGGCGCGGGAATCATTGACGCCGGGCTTCTTGCGCCCGACAATGTCCAGCCACCACGTCTTAGGGGAATCCAGAGGGTCTTGCGGGTAGTGCACTGTCCACTGCGTCTGGTAAAAGCTGAGCGGAATGTAGATATCGATAGGATCGCCCGGACGTTCGCCGAAAAATTCCGGTGGAGCAACGCCTGCGATCGATAAGGGTACGCCGTTATAGGTGATTGTTTTGCCCGCCACCTCAGTATCGCTTCCGAAATGCTTGCGCCAAAAATCGTAAGAGACTATGGCGACAGGAGAACTGGACGGAGTATCGTCACTCGGCAACATGGTCCTTCCCAAAATGGGCGATACGCCCAGTGCCGCGAAAAAGTCCCCCGAGACGGCTTGGGAATGCGCCGATTGCGCGCGTCCTTCGAGCTCGACATTCACATTTTCATCGTTCGCGGCGAAGGCGAGCATTTGCTCGAAGACGTGGTTCTGCTTCTTGAGCTCGGCATAGACTTCGGATGAGAACGAATTGCTGGACATCAACCCACCCTTATCTTGACCGCCGCCTCCCTCTACGTCTTCGATGATGCCCTCCGGCCAACCCTTGCTAGTCCACTTCAACAGAACCAGATTTCCCGGTTCGCGGACCGGCAGCATCTTGAGGCTCACGGCATTGATAACGCTGAATATGGCAGTGTTGGCGCCTATACCCAGGGCTATCGAGCAGACGATTACGAGCACTAATGCAGGGTTTTTGGCAAAAGCGCGGACCGCATACCTCGAATCCGCCAAAAGCTCTTCGACGACGCCAATCCCGCGCGCTTCGCGACACTTTTCTTTCTGCGAATCGATACCATGCATGGCGCGAAGCGCGGCATTACGCGCCTCGTTTGGAGACATGCCTTGGGAAGTCAACGTTTCAATTTGGCGATCTAGGTGGTATTGAAATTCCTCGCCTAGTTCCTTTTCGACGCGGGAGCGGTGGAACAGGGAGTGAAATCGCAGCGGCAGCTTGTAAATCCAATGCGCCAGCTTCATCTCAGGCCTCCCGCAGCTTGATCACGTGAGAGATCGCGGAGGAAAGACGATCCCAGTTCTCGGCTTCGCGCTCCAGGTGACGGCGTCCCAGCCGTGTGAGCGAATAAAACTTTGCCCGGCGATTGTTCTCGCTTGGTTTCCATTCCGAGGCAATCCAGCCTTCCTGCTCCAACTTGTGCAGGGCGGGATATAAAGATCCGTCGCTTACTTGAAGCACGTCGCCGGAAACCTGCTTCAACCGCTGGCTGATCGCCCAGCCGTGCAGCGGCTCAAGCGCAAGGATCTTAAGAAGAAGAAGATCGAGCGTCCCCTGCACCAGGTCGGAAGGTTTGCTCATGCGTAGCGCTCTCCTCGGTTACCGAGAATAGACGCAGCATACTCCTCTTGGTTAGCGAGGGGAAGGCCGTTCATCCAGGGACTCGGTATTCCGACTTAAACGGAGTCAAGCTCTGAGGGCCTGATCGAAGTCCGCGATCAGATCATCTTTTCCTTCCAGACCGACCGAAATTCGTATGAGTCCCGCTGCAATCCCGATGCGCGCTGCTTCCTCCAAGGTCATGTAGTGGAGGAAGTTGGACGCAGGATGGACAGCGAGCGTCTCCACTCCGCCAAGGCTGGCGGCGCGTGAGGGTAGCTGGACGCGACTTAGAAAGCGGTCTGCGGCTTCATAGCTGTCCAGTTCAAAGCTGAGCATACCGCCGAAGCCAGACATCTGCTTCTTTGCCAGATCGTGCTGAGGATGGCTCTTCAGGCCGGGATACGACACCTTCTTCACGGCTCGGTGGTTCTCGAGGAACTCCGCCAATGCTTGCGCATTTTCATTGTGCTGGCGCACCCGCAGAGCAAGCGTTCGCAAGCCGCGCAGCATGAGCCAGGCGTCGAAGGGGCCGAGCGCTGCGCCGAGGATTACATGGGTATTCCAGATCTGCGCGATCATCTCTTTACGTCCCATAACCGCGCCCGCAATGAGATCGGAATGGCCGCCGAAGTACTTTGTCGCGCTGTGGAACGATAGGTCGATGCCCAAATCGAGCGGCCGTTGATTGATGGGCGTGGCGAACGTATTGTCAATCAGCGTAGGAATATTGCGGCTGCGGGCGATGGAAGCTACGGCGCGCAGATCTGTGATTCCCATTACAGGATTGCTAGGCGTTTCCACGAGAATGATCCTGGTGTTGGGACGCAGAGCCCGTTCGAATGCCCTGGCATCGCCTTGGTCCACCTGGGTCACGTCGACGCCAAATCGAGGCACAAGGTTTTTGAGCAGGTTCAGCGTGCCGCCATAATGATTTGTTTGCGCCACAACGTGCGCTCCCTGCCCGACGAGCGTCAGCACGGGAGCGCTGACTGCAGCCATGCCGGAACCGGTGACGAGCGCCGCCTCCGCTCCTTCCAGGTCAGCCAGAACGCTCTCAACCTGCTGTAGCGTGGGATTTCCATAGCGCGTGTAGAACTCTGCATGGCGCGGCTCTCCGGCGCGTTGAGCAAAGTCTTCGGCTGAA
>JAFAUE010000144.1 GCA_019243475.1 Acidobacteriota bacterium
AGAAATAAGAACTGCAGAGTTGCGCCAGCAAAACATGGCAGCGTCCGAACTCAGGCCAGTTGGATTCGGCTTTGCAGCGCGGGGATTCATAAAAGTAAGTGAAAACTTACTTTTGGGGCTGGGTTGCGCGGGCACTCTCAGAAAAACAATTCGGGTGACACGTTGAATCGCGAACTCAAGCGCTTTATGTGGTCTTTATTTAGCTCCCGCTTGCCGCTAAGAATTTCTGAAATCACGCTTTCCGTTCCGAAAACATCGACAAGGTCTTTCTGTCGCAACCCATTCGCGTCCAACAGTTCCGAAATTGCTTCCACCGGAGTCGATCGGCGGAGCGCGTAGTGCGATTCCTCGAAATCCTCGATGAGCAGCGTGAGAAGGTCTGCAAATTCCTTCTCCGCATGGTCGAGCTTACCTTTACGCTCAATCCCTTCCAGGATTCGGATACAACGCTCATTTTCCGCCTCACTGCGTATGACACGAGGAAGGTTTTGCTTCAGGAGCGCAGCGTAATGAGCGTCAATGGTTTGTGCAGTCACCTTTCCAGTCCTCTTTGTCGTACTGCGAATGGGTCAATACATAGCGAATAAAGATTTTTTGCCGCTGGTAATGAATCCACGTTATGAGCCGGTACTCGTTTCCGCGAATGTTGAACACCGTACATGAGCCCACCAAATCCGCGCTGGAAAACGTCTTGCGCACATCGGCCAGACTCTGCCAAGTCGCCTTCTTTGCAACCCGATACCACACATCTAGACGAGCCGACGCGTCCGGATAACGCAGCCCTGCCTCCAGCAGCTTTCTCCTGCTGATCACGTGCATCGCTACGCGGAGGATATCAAAAAACTTCGCATTATGCGAAGTTTAATTGCAGTGCTCGTGTTCCCGATGTTGACAGTCGCGGGTCACATGAATGGGTTTTCGTCCGCCGTAGGCCCGAATACTGCCGGAAGCGGAACGTCCAGCAAGCGGAGGTACACCGAGAGCTGCCCGCGATGGTGATAGAGATGATTCAGGACATTCGTGCGCAGCGCTTCCACGCGTGGCTTACTGAAGATCTCTTTGCCCTGAAACACGAGCCGCCAATGGGCGTTGGCCGCCTGATCGGACATCTTGCCCATCGCGTCGTCGGCGCTGCGCATGTTCTGATCGAAGCGTTCACGAATCTCTTCCACCGTATTCAGCTTGAGGGGCGAAGGTCCGCCCGGAGAGAACTCGTCGGTCGTGGCAATTCGCTCTGCCATGCCTGCGATCCCGGCAATGTGCGCCGCAAGCTCCCCCAAGGTGCGTGATTTCGTATGCGGCTTCCAGGAAAGTTTGTCGCCGGGCACGCGCTCAAGCATGCGTCGAGTGGGATCTGCCTGCGCGCGAAATTCCTCAATGATCGATTTCAGCTGCGGGGTCATCCTGTTCTCCTCTCAATTTGCCACTTGCCGAGTTGATAAAGAAATGTGCGAAGCGGATTCATAAAAAATGGCAAACGAGTCTGATAGCGTGGCTGCATTGATTCGGCGCCCAAGGGGATTGCTTCCTACTCGTATCGACGCATAAATTTCGCTGAATCGACATAAACTTCTTGGCGTTCGGCGGCCCGATGCATCAGCTCCTTCTGAGCCGGCTCGCGGTGAGCAGGTAACCACGCCAATTTATCCCACCCCGCAGCTTGACTCTCCTTCAGAGCTGCCGGATAATTCGCGCCCGACGCTTCCCGCCACCTTCTTTGCGTGCCCACGCGAAGCGCCTCACCTCTGAGGAGCACATCACATGAGACGACACAGCCTTCTGTTCCTGCTGGTGCTCGCGGCTGCAGTATTCGTCCTTCCCATTTCAGCACAACAGCGCGATCGCGACCACGACCGGGACAATGACGACACTTTTCAACTCAATGAAGCTACCATCAGCGACATCCACAACGCTTATCGCAACCATCTGCTGACTCCGGAACAACTCGTTCGCATGTATCTGGCCAGAATCCAGGCATATGACGGCGCGGGACCACACCTTAACAGCTTTATGTTTGTTAACCCGCATGCCATCGATGCGGCGCGCGATCTGCACGGGCAAGGCGAGGCCCTGCACGGGCACGATCAGGACGGGGACGATCAGCCGCTCTTCGGCATTCCCGTTGTGGTGAAAGACAACAACGATACCTTCGACATGCCGACCACAGCGGGTTCCGTCGCTCTGGGCGGATCGGTTCCGCCAGATGACGCAACCATCGTGAGGAAGATTCGGCGTGCAGGCGGAATCATTTTGGGAAAGGGCACTCTCACGGAGTTTGCCAACTTCCTTACGAATGGCATGCCGACAGGCTATAGCTCGCAGTTGCGCCTGCAACTGGAAAATGCCGGGGCAGATCCGGCCACAGCCGGATATGGATTCAATCCATTCGATCCGCGGCCCGATCCGAGGGCTGGTCTCAACGATGGCCGTCCCGCGCTCGCTACAGGCGGGTCAAGCTCCGGGCCGGCGATTGCCGTCTCCGCAAACCTGGCAACCGTGGGTATTGGCACAGAAACCTCGGGATCGATCCTTAGCCCGGGAACGATGAACCTGCTGGTGGGAATCAAGCCGACCTTGGGACTGGTAAGTCGTGACGGCATCGTCCCCATCACCGCCGACCAGGACACGGCCGGACCGCTGGCCCGAACCGTAACCGACGCGGCCAAGCTGCTGGGCGTGATCGCCGGCTTTGATCCGAAGGACCCGGCCACTTATGCATGTCTCAAACCGGGAAACTGCTTTCACGATTACACCCAGTTCCTGGATAAGCATGCGTTGAGCGGCGCGCGCATCGCCGTGCCCCACTACGGCTATTGGGATAATGGGGATCCGAATCCTGCCAATCCTCACTTTGTAGTGATCAGCCCCGAGCAGGAAAAAATCATGAATGATGCCATTGCGGTCCTGCGAGCCGAGGGCGCAACCGTAGTGGATCCGTACGACGTTCCTGATGAGTCAGACTTGCTGAAGTTCGGCACTTGTGCGCAGCTTCCGCCACTTCCCGCCAACTGCACGTCTGTACTGCTTTTTGGATTCAAGCGCGATCTCAATACCTACCTGAACAGCCTTGGGCCCAACGCTCCCGTTCACAACATGCAGGAGGTGTTCGACTACAACAACGCTCATGCGAGCGTGGCGCTGAAGTATGGGCAGATCCTGGTAGACGCTGCCCGCAGGCTCGACACCACTCCGGGAAGCGCTGACAGCACTCGGTATTTGAGTGATCGGCAGCAAGACCTTTCACTGTCGCGTACCAATGGACTGGATAAAATCTTTGCCGCGGGCTTCGACGCAGTACTCTTCCCGGCAAACCGTGGGGCCAACATCGCCGCTCGGGCCGGATATCCCAGCATCGTGGTGCCCGGTGGATTCTATGTGAATCCGCCAGTGCCGGCGTGCCTGTCCGATCCAACTCCTTGCAAGTTCAGTCCGCCGACGCCTTTTCCTGCCGGCTTCAACGCGTTGCCGGCGCCGTACGGCGTTACCTTTAGCGGCCCGGCCTTCAGCGAACCGCGGCTGATCGGCTTGGCTTACGCCTTCGAACAGGCGACGCACCATCGCGTGTCTCCGCCCAGCGTCCCCCCGCTGGCGAGCGATACGGTACACGAGAAGTAAGTTGTTGGAAGTTCCAGCGCCTGCTCTTCTAAATCGGACAAGCAGGCGCTGTCGTTTTGATGGGGCGCAAACTTAAGGGATTACGCGCGGTCAGTCGCCCAACTCCTTAAACAGTTCGGACTCGTCTCCCAACTTTGCGTCGGTGGATTCGAACAGCTTGGTCGTGGGCGGACGCCGGCCGGAGTAGTAGCGAGACGCCACTACTCGGAGTCCCTGGCGCACCAGCTCTGAGGCTGAATATCCGGCAGCCCGTGCACGCTTCAATGCGCGCACATCCTCCTCGGCCAGGCGGATAGTGGTAGAAATTAATCGCGCCATACATTCACCATACAATTAGGGATACACCAGAGGCTGGATTGGACTGCCCCTCCCTCTTATCCGACCGCTTTCTTATCGAATTGCTTCAGTCCGACCATCAGCAGCAGGCAATCGAATATTACAAGCGCAACGAGGATTCCCCAGGTTGGGATATGCGGAAATTGGGGAACAAGGCTGGCACGCAAGCCTTCGCTGGCGTAGGCGAGTGGATTAAGCAAAACAATCTTTTGCAGAATCGGGAATTTGTCCA
>JAFAUE010000147.1 GCA_019243475.1 Acidobacteriota bacterium
CGTAACAGGAGATCTCACACGGCGAAAGCTCATTCCGGCCTTGTACGACCTGGCTTGCGTCGGATGCATGTCACCGGATTTTGACATTCTGGGAATCGGGTGTAAGCCGCTGTCGGACGATCAGCTCCGTGAAAACTTTAGAGAAGCTGCGGCGAAATCGAAGGACGCTCGAAACTTCAGCGCGGAAGGTTGGACTGACTTTGCCCAGCGCATCACTTACTTCCGGGCCGATACCGCCGATCCAAGTTCGTACGCACAGCTCGTAAGACATTTGCAGGACATGCAGAAACAGGGCGCGAGTCCCAATTTGCTGTTTTATTTAGCTACGCCAGCGTCGATCTTTGCCGAGATCATTCACGGCCTCGGAACCGCCGGCTTAAATCGCAACGAGAACGGCTGGACGCGAATCATCGTAGAAAAACCTTTCGGCCATGATCTCGCGTCGGCCGAAGAGTTGAATCGCACTCTTGTATCTGTCTTTCCCGAGGAGAGCATTTACCGCATCGACCACTATCTGGGAAAAGAGACCGTCCAGAACATTTTAGTATTTCGATTTGGGAATCTTCTTTTCGAGCCGGTGTGGAACCGGAACTACATCGACTACGTGGAAATTACCGCAGCTGAAACATTAGGTGTAGAGGGACGCGGCTCTTTCTATGAGGAAACCGGCGCGCTGCGGGATATGGTCGCCAACCACATGCTCCAATTGCTGAGCTTGACCGCGATGGAACCGCCATTGGCATTCGACGCTAGCGCAGTCCGAAGCAAGAAAGTTGAAGTCCTGAGTGCGATTCGTCCAATGACGCCCGAGCAGGTCATTGAACAGACTGTCCGGGGCCAGTACGTTGCCGGCAGCGTCGACGGCAACCGCGTGCCTGCGTACCGCGAAGAACCGGGCGTTGCCCGCGACTCAAGAACCGAAACGTTCGCCGCGGTGCAATTCACGATTGACAACTGGCGCTGGGCCGGCGTGCCTTTTTTTGTGCGCACAGGCAAGCGGCTTTCGCGGAGCCTCACTGAGATCGCTGTGCACTTCAAGCGCACGCCGCAGGCGCTTTTCGCGCAGGAACCCGACGCTGAGGTAGAGCGCAATGTAGTCGCGTTCCGCATTCAGCCAAACGAAGGAATTACCGTGGACTTTGCCGCCAAACGGCCAGGCACGGAGATGCATACTGCCAATGTCCAGCTAAATTTCCGGTATCGGGAAGCCTTCGGCTCCAAGACCCCTGTGGCATACGAGACGCTCCTGCTGGACGCGATGCGCGGCGATGCCACCCTCTTCACGCGCCGCGACGAAGCTGAGGCGGAATGGCGGCTTATCACCCCGATTGAGGAAACCTGGGCGTCACTCTCGAAGCGGGAGCTATCCACCTACGCCGCCGGAAGCGCTGGACCGCAATCGGCAGACATGCTATTGGCGCGCTATGGGTGGCATTGGCGAACGCTCGATCCGCTGGCGTAAGGATTGCGCTCTGGTGATGTCCGTTGTTTGCTCTTTCGTTGGAAAAGCTTTCGTTGGATGTCTGGCGAGAACTCGCTGAAAATGCCCCCCACACTGCCATAGAGCATGGCAATAACCGAACGGCTAACGGTGAGCCGCACTCCGCGATCGTTACTCGGATAGTATGCATTTGATACTGTCCCCGAAGTGAATGCGCCCAGCACGTTCTCGAAAGCAAACGTTCGCGCACCGTTGTCTCTACGGGCGACAAACTCCTGCGTCAACGAGTACATGATCCTGCGTTTCACCGAGCCGCGTCCCAGGCGAAAATAGCGAGGATCCTCCTTCAACAGCACCGGATAAAGGAAATTCGCGAAGAAGTTGCTCGAGACTTGGTCCGCGAATGTTGCCCCATAACGCTTGGCATAGCCCGACGCTCCCTGCCCATATTGCGGAAATTCATCTGAGGCTTGGCTTAGCGCTGCCTGAAATCCAGACGACACGAACGTGAACGGATCCAGACTCGTCTTCTCAAAAAGCTTGAACTTCTGACGGGAGGTTAGTGGGGCAGGATTGCTGTCGCTGGTCACCAGGAATTGGGGAACAACGCCGAAGACCCTTTGCGATGAATCGCTTTGCTGCTGCTGGTTCTGGTTTTGTGGAGCGGCTTGCGCGCTCGAATTAGAGCTTTGGGCTGCGGCCGCAGAGCACATGACCGCAAGGAAACTGACGTTCCTGAAAGTTCGCGATAGAAACAAGCGGTCCTTCCATTTTCTCGCCTGAATTTCAACTGTATCCCAAATCGTGAGTTGCCCGTGCCTTTGCCGGGAAGCCGTCATTTTCAAGCAGAGTTGCTGCTTTTCCAGCGATACACCCGACGCAACACCGCAGACACTCGGCTCATCTGAGCTTACAGAAAGCTCGGGAAACGAGCGTCTTTTGAGGGGACCTTAGGGAGAATTCAATGAAAAGTTTATTTTTAACTCTGTTGCTCTGTGCTTTTGGCTGCTTTGCGGTAGCTCAGGACAATGACGCAGCGACTTCGAGCAGCCTCGGTGATTCGCATCCAGCTGTGGCCAAGCGCGTGGATTCAGCGACGCAAATGCTGAAAGACATCATGGCGACGCCGGATAAGGGCATCCCGTCCGAAATGCTCGGCCATGCCAAGTGCGTCATCGTAATTCCTGGCGAAAAGAAAGGTGCCCTGGGATTCGGTGGCAGCTACGGACGCGGCTTTGCCAGCTGCCGCACGGCCAACAACCTTGAAGCGTGGAGCGCACCGGCTCCGGTATTCCTCGGCGGCGGAAGCTGGGGAGCCCAGATCGGTGGAGAGTCCACTGACCTGCTGCTGCTCGTCATGAACGACAAGGGCGCGCAGAAGCTGTTGTCCAGCAAGTTCAAAGTCGGTGTTGACGCCAGCGCCGCTGCCGGTCCGATCGGCCGCACGGCTGCAGCTGACACCAACATAAAGTTGGATTCGGAAATCCTGACCTACTCGCGCGCGAAAGGCCTCTTCGCCGGCATCGACATCAACGGCGCCGAAGTGAAGCAGGACGACCGCACCACCCGCGACCTTTACGGGAAAGTAGTTCCGTTCAGCCAGATCCTGAGCGGCCAGGTCCGTACACCGGCTCCGGCCCGCGAGTTCGTCGCCGAAGTTCACCGTGACTTCGCCGAAGCCCGCGCCAGCAAGTAAACCAGTCTCGTAAACCGACAGCCCCGCCGCAAGGCGGGGCTTTTCGCGTTTAGAGAAGTTCGCAGCAAATTCCCTGCGCAGGGAATTTAGCAGGGAATTTTTTCCCGCAGAAAAAAATTCCTTTCTGGGACCCGCATAAACAGCGGGTTTCCGACGACCACCAGGGAATTCGCAGGGAATTAGCAGGGAATTCTGCACGGAAGCGCCCGACGGCGCTCCGTTTCTTCTTATCTAAATTGCGGCAAACCATTCGAGCGCAGCTCATAGGTGGAGTGCTAACCCGAAAGCTCGGCCTTTGCAACGGAATATTTGCACGGCAAAGAGGTGTTTATCGTGCCTTCGCCGCCCGGCCAGATCAATTCAGCTCGTTTTGAAAATGAGCTATGAGATAAAAAATAGGGCAGATCAGGCTGTCCCTGATTTCCTAAATGGTCAGGCAAAGGCAAGTGTAGATTTGTCGCTTACGTTCACGAAGGCGGCCCTTTTCAAAAAGTCGCAAAGGGTCCGCACCCGCAGCTTTGGTCCTACAAACATGAGGGGACAGTTTAAGGGTCTGCCACCCGCCCACCCACAGTGTTGGTGATACAAAACGGAAGGGGAACACAACGCAACGGTCGCCACCCGTCCATCAGACATCAGTCTTGAAAAACCCTTCACTCCAGCTATCGCAGTCGAGGTCGCGCGTATGGATCTGAAATCCTTCCGGATAGTCCGCGAAGCCTGGTTTTGTGCGCAGTCGTTCGATCGCCGCCTTGGCGCTGGATTCCGACTGGTACACGCCAATCAGGAGACCGTCGTCATTTTCCTCGTCTTCCTTCGCGACAAACCATAGTAAATAAACGGGAGCGGCCATCAAATCCCCCATTTACGATGAGCCCACTTCCGGATTCTGTTGCGTTCGCTAGTCGGGCCGGTGCCGCAACCTGCTCCATCGGGAGGATACTGTGCTTTGCACAGGCGATTAGCCATTTCAGACGCGGATTCGCCAGGAAGTGGCTGACTTCCTTCCGCCCAACTCGGCACAACGTTCTGCGTCCCACCCTTTGCAAAATGGTTGTAAGTGATTAGACCACCTTCTACGGCAAGCGTTCCCAAGATCAGCGCATCCTCGGCGGCGCCACACGGTTCAAGGAAGTGGCATGCGATCGATCCCGCAATAACGCCGCCCTGGAACCCATCAGAACCGCTGCCGCAGGCGATGAAGTCGCATGCTGGATCATTGGGAGCGAGTCCGAGCGTCTGCAAAATGCTTGGGATGCGGACGTGTACCGTATTGGGAATTCCGACCGTCTCGCCGCTTAGCGGAGGGTTGCCGCTGGGATTCACATTCGGCGTAGGTTGAGGAGCTGGAGCGCTTCCCACTCCAGAACTCGAATTACCTCCTCCACTTGGGCCATTGGGATTGCACAGACCGACGAAGACGCAGTAGCCATATACTCCGGTTCCGCTGGCGAAGCAGCCGATCGGGTTCGTCATGCACAGCGGCAGGCTGCCCGGATCTGTTTCTCCTCCTCCACAAATCCCGAATTCAGCCTCGCAGGGCCCACCGGTTGAACATGGAGGATCGCCGTCTTGGCCGCTTCCACATAGCCCCAGCGCATCCACGGCATTCATCGGATTGTTCAGGACATAGCTATACCGATTCAGCGACTGGGGGTTGCTCAAATCCATGCTTCCCAAATAGGGATCGGGCGAAAGCCAGCGGCCTTGAGTCGTGCTCAGTTGCCGGAACTCGGTGTGCTCAAGATTCGACTCCGCATCGTGCTCATCGCCGGTGAACAGATAATGGTCAGTCGTGAACTGGGGATTCACTTCCCGGCCGAAGGGAGCGAAGGTGCCCTGCCACACCGGGAATCCGAAGTTGTTGGTCATCAGGCGCGACGATCCCAGATGGTCCTGGTGATAGTAGGTCGTGGTCGCGTTGACGAAAGTCGGGTCCCAGGGACCGTGCTGCACCTGCCAGTTGCGCGCCGTTACACCTGACGCGCCCCACACCGCGTTCATCGTCGCCGACGCCTCGCGCTCGTAAATGGGATGCAGAGTTCCGTCCGCGCTCAGGATAGCAATGTCGCCGAAGCTGATGTACCAGTTCTGCGCCGTGGTATTGCCGCTCGCGTACAGACCAATTCGCTCGATCAGGTGCCCGGCGTAGCTGCTCAAATCCATCACCCGCCCATGCCAGGTCGTAGGCACTGCGTCGGACATCATGCCGTTCCCATTCTGGTCCGTAATGCCAGTCATGTAGTTGCCGACGTAATCCAGCGTATCGACATAGATGATCAATCCACCCGCAGCGCCGCTGCCATTAAATTGGCGGAAGACCAGCTCATCGCCTTGCTGGACGGTATAGCTTGTTGACAGAGGATTGGCAATCTCGAACATCGAATCCTGCCACCCGCAGGTCATGCAGTTCGTTCCCGAGATGTTGAGATTAATATCGAAATTGTCTGCCTTCACGACGCGCTTGCCATTGGCGTAAATGTAGTCTGACCAGTCGCCGGTCGTTGGATCATGCTCGGCAATCGGCACTCCACCGAAGTAGATGTATTCGGTCGGATCACTGCCGCTCACATCCTTGCGGACGCGGTTCCCCTCGGCGTCATACGTGTAGGTCACGCTGGAATCCACGCTCTTCATTCTGCTCTCGGCGTCATAGGCGTAGGCGTGGAGCGTGTCCCATATCATATTCCCGGATTGGTCATAACAGTACGTGCCTGTTGCGTTAGTGCAACTGCCAACTGTGCTCGGAATGAGCTGATTGGCCGAATTAAATGCCCCGGGCAATCCCATGTTTCCCCAGGGGTCATAGGAGAAATTCAGGTTGAAGGCACCATCAGCCTGCGAGCCCTGCGTAACTCGATTGAGATAGTCGTACTGGAAGCTCTGATTGCGGTTGCTGTTCAGCAGATCGGCGATCCCAAGCACATTGCCATTGTTGCTGCTGCCATAGGTCGGGCTGTGGTTTGCCACCAGCACAGAACCGGGCATGTAGGTGTAATTGCGGCTCGGCTGCAGGCGCTTATTGAGTTCCAAACCTTCGGTTGTCTGGTTTCCGGGAACGCCGATGTGCGGCGTTCCGTCCGGATAGTAGTTCCAGCTGCCCCAGTTCGCAGGCGTTCCGGAGAACGGGGCGGTCCAATATGGGAAATTCACGGCTGTGCCGTTGAAGCTGGCGAAATTCACTCCGTAGAGCCTTCCAGCGCCGCTGTAGTTCATGGCGATATTGCGGCCGCTCGGATAAGTGAGCGAGGTCAGGTTGCCGGCCAGGTCATAGGCAGCGCTGGTGCTGAGAGTGTAATTGCAGGCGCTCGGGATGCAGTACTTGACCAGCGTAACTCTGCCCATCGCGTCGTAACTCGGGTCGTAGGCAGCATTCACGTCGTTCGACGCGTGCGTCAGCCGGCCAATGGGATTCGTATGGCTCGCTCCGTCGCTTCCGTCGTAGTAGAACTGGCGCTCCGAGGTACCGTCGGAAAACGTCTTGGCCGTCACACGATTCAGCTGGTCGTAGGAATAGGTAGTCCTAACGTTCCGGGCATCGGTGAAGTAAATGAGATTTCCATCAGCATCGTAGCCATCGTTGTTGCAGCTAGCCGGAGGACCTGCATTGCGTGTGCCATAGCAGACGAGTCCCGATTCGGGATTATTGGCCGAGAGCATGCGCGAGAGCGAATCGTACGTGAAGCTGCGGCTGCGCGCGGAACCCGAACTGCCGTCGCCCGTCTGCGTGACCGTCTTTAAGTTATTCAGCGCGTCATAGAGGTACGCGGTGGGATACGTGCCCGCGGTCGGCGAGCCTGTAGTTGGATTCGGCTCCGTCACCGAGGTGAGCCGTCCTAACGCGTCGCTGCAGAGCTGGCGCGAGGCCCCGGCCTCATCGGTGGAGGTGACGCACTGGCCGGAGTAGCTTGTGTGAGCTGTATTGCCGTCCGGGTGGGTGACTACCGTTAATCGTCCCAGCGCGTCGTAGCCGCTGATGCAAGCCCCAC
>JAFAUE010000243.1 GCA_019243475.1 Acidobacteriota bacterium
GCTGAAAATCAATCTTGGCTTGTTCGTCCAGAAGAGATCGCTCTCCCAGCAGCATGGCGGCAAGAAGCGCTGTATCGCTTCGCGTGACGGCAAAAACTCCCGACTGGTTGGAGGACTGCAGCCCGAGAGTGTGCTGAAGCAGGCTGCGCCTCACGCGATCGCGGGTCCGGCCAGCAAGACTTCCACCTGTTCCGGGAAGAACCTCCAAGCCTCCAGGACTAGCGCTTAGCACCGCACAGATTCCTTGCTCGAGCAGATAGCGGCGGTAATCGAAGGCGCCGGGATTCTGGTATTCCTGAGGAAGTCGAATTCGACCGCGAATGCGCACCAATTCGCCATACTGAATACCGCTCGGTATCGACGCGCCGGGCGCATCGTCGGTGTCCACTCCCTGATAGTTGCTGACGCGGACACCCAGAGTCATGGTCCGAGGCGAAGCATGCTCGCCGTCGTCGAGCAGCCTGACTTGTGAAGTCAGTACATCAATTTGCTGGTAGATCTCAGGCAGGCTGCTCTGCGGATCGGAATATCTGAGAGCCTGCTCGAGCATCGGCAGCGACGCCCGAGTGACAACTCCAGTGATTTCGACTTGCTGGTTTTGAAGTTCCGGTTGCAGGAGCTCCAGCAGCTGTGGGGTTCCTAAGTTTGCCTGCGCCAGTCCGATCAGGAACGCAGCTGCCAGCGACGCGGCGCAAGAAACGCTGTAACTCTTGCGGGAAAGGGTGGCAAAAACAATTAGCAAGCCTGCTGCAGCAAGCTGCCAGTTGGGAGGCGTCCATAAAGCCGCGGCGGCAAAGCGCGCCCAGGCGATTCCCCCGGCATATGCCAAGGCGAGCAGCAACATCGGCGCCGGGAGAATCCTCGGAGACGGAGCCCGGCCAGGCGCGGGAGCGAGACTAGGGGAAGGGGCAGCCAAGCGCGAGAGAGTTTATCGCACAACTCAGCGGCGCAGCACCGCGCAACTTTCGATGTGAAATGTTTGCGGAAATAAATCCAGCAGGTGCATCTCCTCGACGCGCCAGCCTCCTGTAAGGAGCTGCTTCAAGTCCCGCGCCAGCGTGGCGGGATCGCAAGAGACATAGACCATCTGCGACGCTCGCATATCATTCAAATGCCGGCACACTGTTGTACCAAGCCCGTTGCGCGGCGGATCTACAACGATCAAGTCCGGCCGCAGCTGTCCGGCTGCGCTGCTCAGATACGCTTCTACCGTCTGGGCTGATATCTTTACGTTCTCGGGAGCGTTCGCACGCAAGTCCGAGACAGATACCGGCGATGATTCCACAGCAATCACGCGATCAAAGCCTCTGGCCAGCGCGACGGTGAACAGACCGACCCCTGCGTAAAGATCCAAGGCGAGCTTCCCACGCTTCTTTCCGGCGACCACGCTCAGCATTTCCGGAAGTACAAACCGGTTCGTCTGAAAGAAGGCACCGGCAGAAACTGCATAGGTTTCACCGGCAACACGATATTGCAGGCGTGAACTCCCAAAGACCGTTTGTCCTTCCAAGCTACGGGATGCCTTATCAGGGTTCAGATAAAACGCGATGAGCCCGCCCAATTCGGGAACGCGCGATACCAGCCCCGCTGAGAATCGCGATAATTCGTCGGATTTCACCTTTGTACTGAAATACGCCTCCGCGAGTAGAGCGTTGTCCTCCGCGCCGGCAAACATTTCGAGCTCCACAAGTGCGGAAGGCAGCTGCCCCGCCTGTCCTAATTCCCACACTGCCGGCAGCGTTCGATTGATCAGCGGAGAGCTGATGGGACATTCTCGAACGCTCAGCAAGTCATGTGAGCCTGGCCGGAAATATCCGACAGCAAAATGTGGATGCGCGCTCACATGGAAGCGCGTGCGGTTGCGGTAATGAAAAGGCTCTGAGCGATGGATCTGGATTTCGCTTGCCAGATCGAGCTTCGCCGTGCGGAGCAACGTCTCGCGCAGGATCTCGGATTTGAACCGCAACTGCGCGTCATAAGTAATGTGCTGATATTGACATCCGCCGCAACTTCCAAAGTAAGGACATGGCGCGCTAATTCGCAGCTCGGATGGTTCAAGAACCTCGTCGAGCCGCGCGCGACTGAACCCTGGACGCTGCTCGATCTCGGTAGCTTCGACACCCTCGCCAGGAATGACGAAGGGCACAAAGACTGTTTTCGTCTGCTCGCCCGATTTGATACGCGCCAGTCCGTCGCCACCGTACACCAACTTTTCAATGGTCAGCTTCATTGCGCTCACATGTAGAACAGGCTAAGGCGCGGAAGGGAATAGAGCTCCAGCAGACGCTTGTGTAGAAATTGTTTTTGCAGCTGGTCGATTTGGGCGGCATTCATCTTGCGGCGATATGCCGCAATTTGCCGGTCGGCATCGGTGCGGATGGCGAGAAGATCTTTCTCTGCGGTGCAAACTTGCAGCGCGGCGTGAAGTTTTTCTTCAAGCACCGTCATTCTTCGTTCCAAATCTTCGAGGTGTAAGCGGTTTGAGCTGGACGCTTGCTGCAGCTCGTCCGCCGCGGCTAGCAACGATTCCGCCGCCGCGCGCGCGGCCTGCTCGGCCGGTCCCTCCAGCTTCGCCACACGAAGCAGCGCCGCATTCTTGGTCAGATATCCGGCTACCTCGCTCCCAGAGAGTCCGGTCTCTTTTTCTTGAGTGTCACGCTTGGAACCGACGCTTGCTTCCTTCATCTCTTCAGCGGCAGCAAGCACCTCTTGCGAGCAGAACGCCAGACTGTTTACTTTGCGGGTCTTTCTCGGCTTCCGGTCATAGTTGTCGAACGCAACGTCGATTCCGCGCAGCACAGCCTCGAGGGGAATACCGGATTCTTTCCACGTCTCAATCAGTGCCCAGTCCAGCGTAGAAAGCAGCAGGAACGTCCCGCGACGCCGCTGGAAGTGCTCCTCGATCTCGGTAAAGTAATTGAAGTAGTTGAGCAAGAAGAAAAAAGCGTTTCAGTGAAAGGCGTTTCAGAAAAATCGTTTCAGACAAATTCGTTTCAGAAAGATCGTTGAAAGTAACCGCTTCGTCTTAAAGAAGTAGACGCCGTTTTTTTGAAACACCTTTCACTGAAACGATTCTATTGAAACGCCCTTTTCTGAAACGCCTTTTCCTAAAAATGTCTTTCCCTTACCCCTTCTTTTCCGCGGCCTGCACTTTTCTCGTCTGGCGCGCGCCGGTGTTGCGCTCGTAAATAATGCGCATGCCGTCCAGAGTGAGCATCTCGTCGACAATGCCGATATAGCGCGAACCGGAAGCGATAAGAGAGGCCAGGCCGCCGGTCGATACGATCTTCGGCTTTGGTCCGCCCATTTCCTCGATGATGCGCTCGATCAGGCCATCCGTCAGTCCAATGTAGCCGTAATACAGGCCTGACTGAATGTGCGACACGGTATTCGTGCCGATGATGCGGGCAGGACGCCGAATATCCACCTTGGGAAGACGCGCAGTGCGCACGAACAGCGCTTCGGCGGATATTCCTACGCCGGGCGCAATCACGCCGCCGAGATATTCGCCGCGCTCGGAAATCACGTCGAATGTGGTTGCCGTGCCAAAATCCACCACGATGCACGGCCCGCCGTAGCGTTCGAAGGCGGCTACGCCATTTACGATCCGGTCAGCGCCGACTTCAGCAGGGTTGTCCACCAGCACCGGCATTCCCGTTTTGACACCCGGCTCGATGAACAGCGGCTTGGCCTGGAAATATCGCTCGCTTACCTCGCGCAGCGTGGAGTCCAGCGGCGGCACGACCGAAGAAATCACGACGGCTTTCACCTCCGCCGCATCGATCTTCTGCATGGAAAAAAGATTTCGAAAGAGGACGCCGTACTCATCCGCTGTGTTGGTGCGGATCGTGCCGACGCGCCAGTTCGCGACCATCTGATCGAATCGCGATGGAACGCCTGGCTGTTCCTGGCTCGGCCGGTACAGGCCCAGGACCGTATTGGTATTTCCGACATCTAGAACTAAAAGCATCACGAGAAATTCTTTATCGATCCGGAGAGCGATTCATGGCAGCTCTCGTACTCCGCCCGATAGCACTCGCCGCAGTCCTTCTGCTGTGCGCACCTGCAGGAAACCTTGTTCGTCGAGACCCTGCGTCGTTCCTTCATATCCGCCGGCTTCATCTACGTGAACTCTTTTTCCGCGAATGTAAGTTGAAATTGCTTCCGACTCGCGCAGGAGTTTCTCCAAGCCATCCTTCGCGAGCGCCTGAAAATATGCAGCTTCGAGCGATTCTAGCAAAGCACATAACAGCGCAGGGCGGTGCCAGTTCTTTCCGCTCTCGATGCGGAGCGAGGTTGCGAGCGCGGCAATCGGGTCAGGAAAAGCGGTTTGATTGACGTTGATCCCAATGCCGATTACGGCGAAGCGCAAACGTTCGACGTCAGCCGAGATCTCGGTCAAAATCCCGCATACCTTGCGCTTGCCGGCGAGCAAGTCATTCGGCCAGCGCAGGTCGCACTTGACGTCGCAAGTCTCGTGAATTGCTTTTTGCGTGGCTACTCCAGCCATTAGAGAAAGCCAAAGTGACTGGGCAGCCGTAATTCGCGGTCTCAGGACG
>JAFAUE010000272.1 GCA_019243475.1 Acidobacteriota bacterium
AGCTTCGGCAACGTCATCTCACTCTGTTTGCGCTCGCACGAAGGCGAGCACCGCGCGCGGGCCGCGCTGCTGCATCGTTCGCCGCGTCTGCTCGAGTTGGACGGCTTCCACATCGAAACGCCGCTGGCGGGGCATTTAACCGTCCTGCGCAATCGCGACGTGCCCGGAGTTATCGGGCAGGTGGGAACTCTATTAGGCAAAAACGAGATTAACATCGCTAATTTTGCTTTAGGCCGCAGTGAAGGCAGCGCAAGCAGTGCTGCGGCAAGCACTTCATCGGGGGCAGCATCGCTCCGTGCGGAAGCGATGGCCGTAGTGCAGACCGACCAGCCCGTCAGTACGGAAGCACTAGCCGAGCTGAAGCGAATCCCGGCGGTCGTAAGCGTAAAGGCGGTAGAGATTTAGTTTCCAGGCTGATCGCCTCGAAATGCCGTTTAGTTTGCGCCATCCTGACCTGCCGCAACCGGCTGAGCCGCGGCCGCCAGTTCTTCATACGTGATGCGGTCGTTGGTGAAGATGCAGATCTGCCCTGCGATCTTCATTGCTTCCTCGGCAATAGTCCGGGCTGGCAGATGGGTGTTGTTCATCAGCGCGCGCGCAGCCGCTAGTGCATAGGAACCACCGCTGCCGATGGCGGCGATCCCCTCATCCGGTTCAATCACGTCTCCCGAACCGCTAATCAGGAACGTCGTGTTCGGATCGGCAACGATAAGGAGCGCCTCCAGATTGCGCAGGATCTTGTCCGTGCGCCAGTCCTTCGCAAGCTCTACGGCTGCCCGGCCTAGATTCCCGTGGTATTGCTCCAGCTTGGCCTCAAATCGACTGAACAGAGAAAAAGCGTCCGCGGTTGAGCCCGCAAAACCCGCGAGGATCTTATCCTGATAAATCCTGCGAATCTTGCGGGCATTGTGTTTAATCACACCTTCGCCAAGAGTCACCTGACCGTCGGCCGCCATCACGACTTTGCCGTCGCGACGAACACAAAGCACGGTGGTGGATCGGATTCGAGTTTTTTGGCGGGAGGAAATGCGGGTTTTCGCGGTAGTTGAGGACTGCTTCATTCGCTCCAGAAAATTATAGCAACCGATCGACAAATCTGAGGATGAGAAGCGGTCAAACCGTGACGGTCTGATGCTCGGCCGCCAGATTCCAGATGTCCTTCGCGTATTCGAGAATTGTCCGGTCGCTGGAAAACTTTCCCATTCTGGCAACCGTCAGCATTGCGCGGCGAGACCAGTCTTCGGCGTCGCTGAAATCGCGCTGCGCTCGTTGATGGGTTTCAAAGTACGAGGGAAGATCGGCGAGATGCCAATAGCGATCGCGATAGACCAGCGTCTCGTAAACCCAGCGGAACAGCCCGAATTCGTTGTTGCTGAAGCGATCCGATCCCAACGTGTCAATCACGCGCCGCACTCGGGGATTCTGATCGTAGATTTCCCGCGGTTGGAAGCCACGCGCCTGGCGTTCGGCAATCTCCTGTGCGGTTAGACCGAAGATGTACATGTTCTCGGGTCCAACCTTTTCCAGCATTTCGATGTTGGCGCCGTCGAGGGTCGCAATGGTAAGGGCACCATTCATTGCCAGCTTCATGTTGCCAGTGCCGGAAGCTTCCATGCCTGCAGTCGAAATCTGTTCGCTCAGATCGGCTGCGGGAATAATGATTTCCGCCAGCGACACGCGATAGTCGGGAATAAAAGCAATGCGAATCTGATCGCGAGTGCGCTTGTCGGCGTTGACGATGCGCGCGACGTTGTTAATGAGCTTGATGATTTGCGTCGCGGCGACATACGCCGGTGCGGATTTTCCGGCGAAGATATATGTTGCCGGTGTCGGCAGCGTTTCGCCGTCTTCGACGACCCGCAGGTAGTCATAAGTGAGGCGCAATAGGTTCAGCAGCTGCCGCTTGTATTCGTGAAAACGTTTGATGTGCACGTCGAACATCGAATCGGGATCAACCAGCACACCCGTAGTTTCTGCGATGACTTTCGCCAGCCGCTGTTTGTTGTCTCGTTTGATCGCGCGGAACTCATGTCGCATGGCCGCATCATCGGCAAACGGCTCAAAGCGATGGATCTGATCGAAGTTTGTGATCCAACCATCGCCGATCGTACGATTCAGGAGGTCGGAGAGCCCAGGATTCGCCTTCAGCACCCACCTGCGATGTGACACTCCATTGGTCTTGTTATTGAAGCGCTCTGGCATCATCTTGGCAAAATCGGGCACGAGCGCAGTCTTCACCAACTCACTGTGCAAGGCTGAGACGCCGTTTACTGAATGGCTGCCGACAATCGCCAATAGCGCCATGCGTACTTGCTTCTCGTCGGCTTCTTCGATGATCGACATGCGCCGAGTGCGCTCGAAGTTCATCGGATCGAACTGCACTACTTTCAGCAAAAAATCATGATTGATGTTGAAGATGATGTTCATGTGCCGGGGCAGCACATGCTCAAGCAGCGGAAGCGGCCACTTTTCCAAGGCTTCCGGAAGCAGCGTGTGATTGGTATAGGCGAGCGTCTCCTGAGTGACTTGCCAGGCGCGTGTCCAGTCCATGCCATTTTCATCAACCAGGAGCCGCATCAATTCGGCAACGGCCAGCGCCGGATGCGTGTCGTTCATCTGAATCGCAATTTTTTTCGGAATCTGCTCCAGCTGGGTATTGTCAGCAAGGAAAGTGCGAAGGATATCCCGCAGAGCGCAGGCGACAAGGAAATACTCCTGGAGCAACCGCAGTTCTTTTCCCGATTTGACCTGATCGGAAGGATACAGAACGCGAGAGATGTTCTCTCCTGCGATCTTCTGCTCTACCGCGCGGATGTAATCGCCGCGATTGAAGATCTGAATGTCAAAGTCTTCGGAAGCCTGGGCCGAAAACAGTCGCAGATAATTCACTGTGCGCCCGCCATAACCCGCGACTGGCATGTCGCTAGGAATTCCGAGGACAGTCTTCTGGTCGCTCCATTTGGCATTTCGCGTGTGGGGATCGCATCGCCCGTAAATAGGAACATCCACGGAAAGGCTTGGACGCGGGATCTGCAGCGGCGTTCCATATTTCTTCCAGCGATCGGGCTTCTCGCGCTGGTATCCGTCCTGGATCTCCTGCGTGAACATGCCGTACTCGTAGTCGATTCCATAGCCGAAGCCAGGCATGTCCAGAGTGGCCATGGACTCAAGAAAGCATGCTGCAAGACGGCCAAGACCGCCGTTTCCAAGCCCGGCGTCCGCTTCCGTTTCAAGAACCTCGTCGAGTTCCACACCGTGTTCGGCCAATGCGTCGCGACACAATTGCGTGAGCTGCAGATTGCAGATGTTATCGCTCAGAACGCGGCCCATTAGGAATTCCATCGACAGGTAATAAAGCCGCTTGGCTCCGGTCGTGCGATAGCGCTCTTCAGTCTCGAGCATGCCGTCGATCAGGCGATCGCGAATAGCCAATGCGAGCGGACGCAGAATGCCGCGAGCGCTCAGGTCCACTCGAGATTGTCCGAGTGAGTAGCGGATGTGCTTGAGGATTGCGAGCCAGAGTTCCTCGGAAGACGAAAAGCCGGGACGTAAGGCCGGACGAACCTGAGTCAGAGAAGACATCGATAATCCTGATGTTATGAACCTACGAATGTAACCTTATGGCGGCAGAGGCGCAACCGCAGCAAGCGCGCCTTTCTAGCGCATTGTCATTCCGGCGGCTCAACCGTTGCGCCGGTGGGCACGATCGGCTGCGGGCGGCCTTGGCTGCGATTCTCTGACCGAGGCCCGTTAGCTACTTGAGGCTGCGCGGGAGCACTTTCGTGGCGAGAATGGAAGACGCTGCGCTCGTCGAATTTGCCGAAGATCATCTTGCCGGCCGTGGTTTGCAATACGGAAGTCACTGCAATGTCCACATTCTTGCCGATCATCTTGCGCGCGTTATCCACGACAACCATGGTACCGTCGTCCAGATAGGCTACTCCCTGGTTGTATTCTTTGCCTTCCTTCAAGATGAAGACGCGCATGGTCTCACCCGGCAGAACGATTGGCTTCAGCGAGTTCGCCAATTCATTGATGTTCAGCACTTCGACGCCCTGAAGCTGCGCGACTTTGTTCAAATTGAAATCGTTGGTGATGATCTTGGCTTCGTAGACCTTGGCCAACTCGATAAGCTTGAGATCGACTTCGCGGACTGCAGGAAAATCGTCCTCGACGATCTGCACGTTCATGGTCGCCATCTTCTGAATCCGCTGAAGCACGTCGAGACCGCGACGACCGCGATTGCGCTTCAGCGAGTCCGCAGAGTCGGCAACCAGTTGGAGCTCGCGCAAGACAAACTGCGGAATCACAACGATTCCATCAAGAAAGCCAGTCTCCGCTATATCGGCGATTCGGCCGTCGATGATTACGCTGGTATCGAGAATCTTGCTGCTGCGCTTGCCCTGCTTCTCCGAGCCAAAGATACCGCCGAGCGCTGACAAATTAAGCAGATCGCCCTTGTTGGCTCCAACGATGAGACCAACGTACGACATCAGCAGCATCACGAAGAGTTGCAAAAACCGCTGGGTGCGGCCCGGCTCGATACTCTCGCGGAGAACCAGGCTGAAAAGGTACGCGCCGAAGATACCGAGGATGCTGCCGATCACCGCGCCGATGAGGCGTTTCAAACTCACCACGCGCAATCGCGCCTCGAACAGCACGACGGCAATGCCAATGGCGGCTCCAGCGCCCGCTGCAGCCCAGCTCTCGAGCGAGAACGGGCGCAGTACGTAACAGGCAACCGCCACCACTATGATGAAGACGAAACGAATAAATAAAAGGTCCATAAGGACCTCCACAAACGGGACGCGTGAATTCGTCCGGCACGCTCCGGCCCAGCCACTACTGGAACCCCGCTCTATGAATGTATTGCCTGAGGGAACCCGCCGGGGGTGTATTAAAGGAGTAGCGGGAATCCACAGACCGCAATATTCCTGTGAGTATATACCTGTTTCCGCGACGACAGACGTTCCGAGGCGCCCGAGCAGAGACCGCCCCTTCGGCGCGGGAGAACTCCGCATCTGCCTAGTTAATGCCGCTGCGAGTACTTTGCCTTCTTTGCTGTTGTCGAGTTCAGAAAGCTGCCCCATCGTTATGCAGGCAATCGTGATGCCGCGTTGCGAGCAGCTATCGTTCTGCGACGCTGACAGAAAATCAAAAGCCAACTTCGTCGCCTGGTCCATTGCCTTGTGGACCGGCCAAGGTCTCCTTAGCGGGAGAAACGAGGGGCAGGTCAGACCTTGAAGTCTCGGGGGAGAATGGGGCTGACCTGCTCCGGTTTTGCTTCGAGCTCTTAAAGCGCCCGTCGTGGCGGAGAACAACCAACAGCAAGCTCAACCCAGTTGTTACCATTCGCATTGCACATGAGGGTAAATGCAATGCATCGATGGACAGGCTCCGCTCTAGTTCTTTTCCTTCTGGTTATTCCAGGGCTCTCCCAAAACCGAACGTACACGCTCGACGCTACGCCTAAAACTGTCGCGTGGGGATACTACGACGCGGCCGCGCAACCTGTCCTGCGCATTCAATCCGGTGACACTGTGATCTTCAACACGCTGATCACAAATAGTCCGAGCGGCCTGGAAAAAGCCGGACTGCCTCCCGACCAGGTGCAGCAAAACCTGCGTGACATCTACAAAGAGATCACCACCCACGGCCCGGGCGGCCATATTCTCAATGGTCCGGTGTACATCGAGGGAGCGCAGCCCGGCGACACTCTTGAGATCCGCATTGAAAAGATCGATCCAGCGATTCCATACGCGTATAACGGCTTCCGTTTCGGCGCCGGATTCCTGACGCAAGACTTCACTTATTCAAAAACGAAGATTATTCCGCTCGATCGCCAGCGTATGCTGGCGGATTTTGCGCCCGGAATTGAAATTCCACTGCGTCCGTTCTTTGGAAGCATGGGCGTCGCCCCGCCCGAATCTTATGGGCGAATCAGCAGCGCACCGCCGGGAATCCACGGCGGCAACATGGACAATAAAGAGCTTGTCGCCGGGACGATTCTCTACCTGCCCATACACGTACCGGGAGCCCTGTTCGAGATCGGGGATGGTCATGCCGGACAGGGAAACGGAGAAGTGGACATCACGGCGCTGGAGACCTCGCTGAGCGGCACGTTGCAGTTCATCGTGCGCAAAGACGTGAAGGTAAAGTATCCGCGCGCTGAGACTCCGACGCAGTACATCAGCATGGGATTTGACGATGATCTCAGCGAAGCTACGCGGATGGCCGTACGGCAGATGATCGACTTTTTAGTCGATGAGAAGCATCTTTCGCGCGACGACGCCTACATGCTAACCAGCGTCACCGGCGACGTGGACATCACGGAATTGGTTGACGGGAACAAAGGCGTTCACGTGATGATGCCGAAGGCAGTATTCGCAAGGAAGTAATCTCCCGGGTAACAAAAAGCGGCCCATTTCGGGCCGCTATTCGTTTTCTTCAAATGAAACTCAGTGTCCGTCCAGGCAGCCGCGTTGTCCGCTGCTGTTGGGATAGCCGGTGCCTGCGTTGTAAGCATTGTTCGACCACTCGCCTTGCACCTTCCACTTAGAACCGTCGCTGAAAGAAACGTACGGCACGTTAAACGTCCACGCGCATTTATCGCCGTTTTCGTTTCCAGCCGCGTCGTACCAGCCGCCGTTGCGCGGGTCGGTGCGTGTCTCAGAGAGTTCGTGCGCGCTGACATTCGCCAGTGCGGCCAGTCCCTGGGGATGGCCGGTTTGCGTGTCCGCCGGATCGCAGCCGGGATCGTTGTCGAGATCGAAGAAGAAGCCGAACTGCACAGGGACTCCACCGCAGCTACCGTAGCTGTGCCAGGCACAGTATCCCGCATTGCCGCGCGGCACGTCGGTATATACCGGGTAGTAGCCGTTCGATACCGGATTGGGAATCACTTTGCAAACCTCAGCGAGAATCGTCGAGGTGTTGTTTCCTCCCGAGGCCACGCTGTTATCAATGAAGTAGCCATTCATGCTGTTCGTCGGGCCCACTTGCCCATTGGTTCCCGTGTACTCATCGGAGGTTTTGGCGTAATTGGAATTGCTGAAGCCCGTGTAGAACGATTCCAGGCCCGACACTTTGGCATCGGAAGAACTCCAACTGCGTCCCCAGAAGATCAGCGTGACAGCGGAAGAATTCATGATGGCCCCGTTGTGCCACAACATATTGGCGCTGCCACCGCGCCGGTGAGCCGGACGGAGGTCACGCGCCCAATGGATTCCCATTAGTGGCGGTTCGTGTGCCTCGTTAACTTCTAGCACTTCGGGCTTTGAGTGCCCTTGAGCATGCAGAGAAAGGGGTTGTAAGAGCACGGCTACAGTTGACAATGTGCCAGCCGCAAGAAACTTCAACAAAAAGCGACCCAACTTCATTGGATAAGCCTCCAGAGGAACAAACAAGGGATTTGCCTCTTTGGGAGCGAAGCGCTCGTAGGAAGAAGCCGCATATGGAATGGATCGGAACGCGGTGGAGCAACCCCGATCGGCTGGGGACTGGCGGGAAAAGCCGTCAGCTAAGTTGCGGGACAGAGTAGCTGAAGTTAGGGACGAAATTCAAGACAAAGTCTGGACTGTGAATGCCCGGTGAATTGCCTTGCTCGATTGAGCTCAGAAAACAACGACCGGGTTTCTTATTCATGTTTGGGAATGGAGAGGTCCAAGCTCATTTCATGGCTTTTTCCAAATCCTTGAGATTGGCCTTCTCCCAGTCCTTCGCGAACTTCTCTAAACCGAGGTCTGTCAGCGGATGGTGAAACATCATTTCCAGGACCTTGAACGGCATCGTTCCCACGTGTGCTCCAGCAAGGGCTGCTTCGACCACGTGCATGGGATGGCGCAGTGACGCAGCCAGCACCTGCGTCGAATAGGCGTAATTCTTGTAGATGTGCACGATCTCCTGAACCAGCGTTATGCCGTTGCTGCTGATGTCGTCGAGCCGGCCCACGAATGGGCTTACGTAGGTAGCTCCGGCTTTGGCGACCAGCAGCGCCTGGGTAGCCGAAAAGCACAGGGTCATATTGACCTTGATTCCCTCTTGCGTGAGCGCCTTGCAGCTTTTTACGCCTTCCCGCGTCGTCGGAAGCTTCACCACGACGTGGCGGTTCCACTTGGCATACGCGCGCCCTTGCTCCAGCATGCCTTCGAGATCCGTTGCCGTGACTTCCACACTCACGGGTCCTTGCACCACCTCGCAGATTTCGAGCACCGTTTCCTTAAACGCACGACCTTCCTTGGCGACTAACGATGGGTTGGTAGTCACGCCGTCAAGTACACCCATCTGCTGCCCTTCGCGAATCTCTTTGATGTTGGCGGTATCGAGAAAAAATTTCATTGGAATCCCTTCACTTCCTGGCAAGCGCCTCTTCTACTTCAGATGACGTCCAGCGGCCCTCGGCAACAACGAAATTGGTTAGCGTGCCAATACCGGAGATGCTCACCTGCACACGATCCTCTTCCTTCAGAGGACCTACACCCGCAGGAGTACCAGTGAGAATCACGTCGCCAGGCAGGAGCGTCATCACGCTGCTGATGTAGCGAATCACAGCTGGCAGCGAAAAAATGAAGTCACGCGTGTTTCCCTTTTGCCGCAACTCGCCGTTGACGCGGGTTTCAAGATCCAGAGCTTCCGGACTGATCTCATCGGTGACCACAGGCCCGATTGGGCAAAAGGTGTCGAATCCTTTGCCGCGCGTCCACTGACCGTCACTTTTTTGCAAGTCGCGCGCCGTGACGTCGTTTGCGCACGTATATCCACGCACAAACGACAGGGCCTCCCGCTCCGTCGCGTTCCGGCACTTTTTGCCGATGACCACAGCCAATTCGCCCTCGTAGTCCACCCGCTGCGAGAGTTTTGGCATCAGGATCTTGCCTTCCGGCGCAAGCAGGGATGACGGAGGCTTAAGGAAGATGAGAATGTCTACGGGGACCTCATTGCCGAGTTCCTTCGCGTGCTCGCGATAGTTACGCCCGACGCAAACGATCTTCGAAGGATTCACGGGAGCAAGCAGGCGCGCTTCGCCAAGGGTCGTCGGCTGCATCTCCTCTTCCACAAAGACGCAGGCCCGGTCCTCCTCGGGCGGAGGAATGCGGCGAACGATTACTTCTTCACCGTGCTGGGTTTGGACCTCGCCATACTGCGGACCATCAGAAGTGGGGAACTTGCAGTAGCGCATTGCTAAAGCTTACGACCTGCTGCAAAAAAGACAAACATGGCAAGTGCCGCTCTGATCGGGACGGATGACTCCAGCCCGGCGTGAAACGCCAAGTTAATTGTTTCAAGATGAGTCTCGACCATTTTGCGGAGCGGCTGTGTTTTGCCTTGTCCTGGTGCAGTAGCGTGGCTGCGCCCTCCTGGGCCGTTTCGATGCGGGATTGCGGCCGCGCGCAGCTTTTGTTGGTCAGCTCGACCTAGTGACGTTACCGCGATGCGGCGATGGAAAGGCCGCCGTGTTTCCGAAGCAGTCCGCGATCTAGGTCGATAGTCTCGCAGACTGCTCCCGCGGGAGATTTGGCGAGGTGAAAGACAGCGACGTCATTGCGATTCAGATGCTCGGCCTTGCAGGCTTCGCCAAGGGCTTCCAGCAGCGGCTGACTATGCGTCGAGATCAGCAACTGATGTCCTTGCTTCACCGCGTCCGCAAGCATTCGTGCCAGATGCGTCTGCGCCTCGGGATGGAGACTGGCCTCGGGCTCCTCGACCAGAATTACGCTGTTGCTGGGGGCGGAAAATATTTGCGTGATTACCGGCAGAATCTGCTGAGCGCCGCAGCCAGCCGACTCGAATCCAAGCGGCGCATCGTAGTCGCAGTCGAGATAACCGGCATGCAGGAGTTCTTCCCGCACCCAGCCGCTGGTCAGAGAACCCAGTCCGAAGATCTCGGCCCAATACTGGATCTTGCGGGCCTGTTGGAGATGTTTGGGATGAGCGAACATCACAGACAAAACAGTTATGGTTCGCTCTCCGCGGCGGCCCACCGTCAGCGGTCCTGGTTCGAGAAGCGGGGCCTCGCGCGCCGGCATACGGCTGGCGCCAATCATGAATACCCTCTGCTTGAGATATGCGCCAAGGAACGACATCATCAATCCAAACGTGATGAACGCGTGATGCGTCGCGTCATCCACTTCCTTGCCGCCGATCGCCTTCACACCCATAAACAGCCTGGGCGAGAGCACTGCATTTCCGCTAATTGCCGGCTCGAAGACGCGCTCCGGCAAACGTGTGGACGCGCACTCCAGAAATGCTCCCTGCCCTCGCTTCACTAGACCTCGGCCCAGGGACATCGTTGCGTTGGTCGCCGCAACTTCGCCGTTCACAAAAAGATGGTGCTTCCACTCATCGCTTCCACGACGATGTCCCACGGAGTAGCCGACGGTCTGCGCCTGCACCACCGGATCGTAGTTGTGTTTGTGAAGCCATGCGCGCAGGTGCTCGCCCGCTTCGACTTCGATTGTCAGCGCGAGTTGCAGATCGTTCTCGGGTTTATGAAACGCAGATGCTCCGTTCGCGCCGAGATCGACGAGCCGATCACGCCAGCGGAATTGCGGAACTTGTTCCGCGGCGGGTGTGCTTTGCGATAGCAGTCCGATTGCTTCCAGCGCCGATGTCTTGCCTGCTCCGTTCGCGCCGACAAACACCGTCAGCGGGCGCAGATCGAGCCGAACCTGCTGGCCAAAAGCCTTGAAATTTTGTATTTCCAGTTTGGTCAGCATGGCACTGCTCCGGACTGTTTTTTGGGGGGAGCGACATCATAACCGAGTTTGAAGCCGCAGGAGGAGAAATGTCCGCCAATTTGGCTCCCCAGAGCTGCTATTTGGCAGTTAGGCGGATGCTAAAATAGCAGGATTGCATGCCTGTAGAAGTCGCTCCTGAGACGTCTTCCGTGAGCTCTGCTCGCCCGGAAAACTCCCCCCCAAAGAAAATCGGCTTTGTAAGCCTTGGCTGCCCCAAGAACCTGGTGGACAGCGAAGTCATGATGGGCTTCCTCAACCAGGCGGGAGCCGAAATCACTCCTCGAGCGGAAGACGCAGACATCATCGTCGTAAACACCTGCTCATTCATCGATTCTGCCAAACAGGAATCCGTAGATGCCATCCTGGAAATGGCGAAGCACAAGACTTCGGGACGCGCACAGAAACTGATCGTTGCTGGATGTCTGGTAGAGCGCTACCGCGATGAGATCCGCAGAAACATTCCGGAAGTGGATGCGGTCGTCGGGACGGGAGAGCTGCAGCAAATTATCAAAGCGACGGGAATTCTGCCTGAGGAGGAGCGAACGCAACAAGAATCTCCGTTCAAAATTCTGGTTGATCGCGCTCCCAGTGCAGTTAGCCGACATTCACGGCCTGAAGGAGACATTCGCGAGGCGAATGGACGCTTCTCGCGAGCAGACTGGAGCGGCGCGATCTCCGATCTGCCGAACTATCTATACGACGAGCAGACTCCCCGCTTGCTCGCGACTGGTAAAACGTCCGCATACCTGAAAATCGCGGAAGGTTGCGATCATCCTTGCAGCTTTTGCATCATTCCCCAGCTTCGCGGCAAGTTCCGCTCACGCCACTTCGAATCTGTCATCGCGGAGGCGCGCAAACTCGCGGCAAACGGAGTGCGGGAACTCACACTCATTGGGCAGGACACCACCTGCTATGGCGAAGATCTTGGGCTGAAAGACGGTCTGGCTTTGCTGTTGTCCCGTATCGCTGAAATCGACGAGCTCCGCTGGATACGCTTCCTTTACGCATATCCGAACAAGATCACCGGCCGCCTCCTGGAGACTATTGCCGCGCAGGAAAAGATCTGCTCCTACATCGACGTGCCACTGCAGCACGCAGCGAGCTCAACCTTGAAACGCATGAAGCGCGGCGGAGGAGCAGACATCTTTCTCAAGAGCATCGAGAAGATGCGGAACATCATTCCCAATCTGACTCTGCGAACATCGTTTATCGTCGGCTTCCCTGGTGAGAGCGATTCGGAATTCCAGGAGCTTTGCGATTTGGTGCGCGCTGCAGAATTCGATTGGCTCGGCGTCTTCGGCTACTCCGACGAGGAGGGAGCGAGCGCGTACAAGCTGAAAGAAAAAGTGCCGCGCTCGAAGATCGAGCAAAGGCGAAGAAAGCTGATGCAGCTGCAACAAGGCATTAGCCGCACCAAGAAGCAGGAACTTGTCGGGAGCAAATTTGACCTCTTGATCGAGGGCCCGTCGGAAGAGACGGACCTTCTGTGGGAAGGTCGCACAACCATGCACGCTCCCGAGATCGACGGCAAAGTCTTCGTGAATGACTTCGGTCCACATGCATCGCTTACGCCTGGCAGCTTTTACCGTTGTGAGGTCACCGAAGCTCACGATTACGATCTAGTCGCACGCATCATTTGAAGCATGCCCCGCAAGAAGGCCATCAGCTTACGCTGTCCTACATGCAAGGCGATTGTCCTCCGAACCGCCGAGCACTTTCCTTTCTGCAGCGATCGCTGCCGCTTGATTGACCTGGGAAAGTGGGCAAGCGGCGGATATCGGATTAGCTCGCCAATTCTCGATCCGGAACTGCTCGAGCAACTCGAAAACGCTCCTTCACCAAAACGCGACGAGGACGATGAGCACCGCCACTAACCAGCTGCATGCGAATCGGCGCACTGCCTGGGCGTGGACCGTCGGCACGTTCTTCGGCATCGGCAGGCTGCAACCGGGTCCTGGCACCTGGGCTTCAGTCGCCACAGTTCTTCTATGGTGGCTCGGCGGCTCGCGACTGCATCTGACCGCAACCATCATCGTCGGGTCCCGCACTTTCGTGTGGGCGCTTCCTGCAACCCTGATCACAGTCATCGTGACTGCGATTGGTATCCCGGCAAGTACGCGAGTCGCACGCGAGAGTGGGGTTCACGATCCGGGTTTCGTCGTTGTCGACGAAGTCGCCGGACAAATGTTGCCGCTCATCATCGCGCCGCTTACTTGGAAATCCCTTCTACTGAGCCTTATACTTTTCCGTTGCTTCGACATCTTGAAGCCTCCTCCACTACGCGCTCTTGAGCGCCTGCCCGATGGCGTCGGCATCATGCTGGACGACATTGGGGCAGGACTTTATGCGTTGTTGGTGCTGGCAGCGGTGCTGAAGTTTTGGCCTGCGCTGTAGCGGCGCCCATCGGTTGCAAGAAACGTCAACCGGGACGTATGCGGAAGCAAGCGAATGAGCCGGATGAAGCGAACATGGGAATCTCAGAACGCCTGCTGGGAAAGCGCAACTTGAACGGGAAGCCGCATATCACTTCCATCAGTCCGGCATTTGCTCTTCCGGGAGGCGAGGTGCGCATCGCCGGCACTGGCCTGCGGCCGCATGAACTGCGCCGTCCTCGCGTAACCTTTGGCGACGAACCCGGGGGAGTGCTTATCTCCTCCGACGAGTTTGTCGTTGCGCGCGTACCCGAAACAGCAAACTCCGGGCCGGTAGTCGTCACGCCTGACGACGCCAGCAGCAATGGCTTTGAGCTGAGAGTCGCAGTCCCAATTGCGGAAAACCTGCATCCCGTCACAAGTCCGGCGCTCGACCACGAAGGCAATCTGTTCGTCACGTTCTCCGGCTCGCGCGGGCAGAAGGTTCCTGTTTCCATTTACAAGATCGACACCGCTTATCAGGTCAAGCCCTTCCTTTCCGAGCTGATGAATGCGCATGGCGTTGCCTTCGATCGTGAAGGCCAGATGTACGTTTCATCGCGCCAAAATGGAACCGTGTACCGTGTGGCGCCGAATGGAACGATGTCCGCTTACGCGGAGGGCATGGGTATCGCCACTGGTATTGCCTTCGATCGCGAGCAGAACCTGTATGTAGGCGATCGCAGCGGCACGATTTTCAAGATTGGGCGTGACCGGCAGACTTTTGTGTTTGCCACTTTGGAGCCAAGTGTCTCGGCGTACCACCTGGGGTTCGGTCCCGACCAGCACCTTTATGTGTCGGGACCGACCACATCCAGTTACGACGCAGTTTACCGCTTCGATCCACAGGGCAACAGCAGCGTCTTCTTCCGTGGTCTCGGTCGTCCTCAAGGACTTGCCTTCGACGTGAATGGCAACCTCTACATCGCGGCGTCACTGGCGGGGAAGCGCGGGATTGTCCGTATCACTCCAGAAAAGATCGCTTCCCTGTGCGTCTCCGGGCAGAACCTGGTTGGCTTGTGTTTCGCCACGGGAAAGGCCGCGGTGCTGGCCACGACTTCGGCAGTGTTTCACCTGTCGTGGAATATCCAAGGATTACCGCTGCTGCCCTAATCGGCACTTGACTGAGGCCGGTCGCGCCGCATTGATTTCCTGCCCACTATACTTCCCACGTGCACGCGGAGATCATCGCCATTGGCTCGGAGCTGCTTACTCCCTATCGCCAGGACACCAATTCTCTGTTTCTGACTGAGCGATTGAACGAATTGGGCGTCGAGGTTCATTTCAAGACTGTCGTCGGAGACTCACGGGCTGATCTCGTCACCGTTGCGCGCATCGCAATCGCGCGCGCGGAAATCGTGATCTTTATGGGCGGGTTGGGTCCAACCGAGGATGACCTTACGCGCGAGTGCGTAGCGGAGGCGCTAGGCATTGAACTTCATCGCGATCCGCAGATCATTACCGAACTGTATAAGCGCTTCGCGGAACGACGCATCCAGATGCCGGATAACAACGCGCGGCAGGCGGACGTATTAGACGGTGCTGTCCTTCTTCGCAATCCGCGGGGCACAGCGCCGGCGCAGTGGCTGGCAACGAACTACCAGGGCGAAAAACGCTACGTCACGCTGCTCCCCGGCCCTCCGCATGAATTGAAACCGCTTTTCGACGCCGAGTGTTTGCCTCGACTGAAAGAAGTTTTGCCGCCGGCATACATCGCTAAACGGGTGCTCAGAGCTGCAATGGGCGAATCGGTCTGCGACGCACGCATTGCCCCCATCTACGCCCGAGCCGTTGGAGTGCAGACCACGATCCTGGCGCATGGCGGGGAGACGCAGATACACCTGCAGAGCCGGGCGGATTCCCAGGATGGAGCGGAACGGCTGGTCGCACAGCTCTCCGACAAAATTCAAGACGAACTGGGCGACTACGTTTTCTCCGCCAACGGAGAATCGATGGAGCAAATCGTCGGATATTACCTGGGCATGCGCGGCGCTACGGTGGCTGTCGCAGAGTCCTGCACCGGCGGACTGCTTGCCGAACGCATTACGTCTATTTCAGGAAGCTCGAGATATTTCATGGGCGGCGCGGTCGTGTACTCCAACGAGCTCAAGACGACATTGGCCGGCGTGCCGGCGAAGTTAATCGCGCAACATGGAGCTGTGAGCCGCGAGGTGGCGATTTCTCTCGCCCAGGGGATTCGAACTCGTGCCGGAGCGACGTTTGGCATCGGAATCACAGGCATCGCGGGCCCCACAGGGGGGACAGCTGAAAAACCTGTCGGACTTGTCTTCGTTGC
>JAFAUE010000279.1 GCA_019243475.1 Acidobacteriota bacterium
ACTGGCGGCGCCAACCGCGTGCAAGTCCTGCTGGGACAGTCATTTGCGGACGAATTCCCGCAATTCCCTGAGCCATTCCCTCAGCGGCAGTGAAAAAACACCGATTCTGGGCAGAAATCGCCGATTTGTACTCCTGCAGTTGAAAAATTCCCTCAGAAATTCCCTGAAGCAGGGAATTTGCAGCAGGCGGCCTACGGTAGAATCACCACAGTCGGGGCGTAGCGCAGCCTGGTAGCGCATCTGCTTTGGGAGCAGAGGGTCGTGGGTTCAAATCCCTCCGCCCCGACCAGTTTTATCTAGCCTCTTCCTTTTGCCCGCCCCTGGAGTGCAGCAGCATCTGCCACCTGCCATCCCGGTAAATCCAGACTGAATTCAGATGGTTTTGACTGTGCGCCTGCTTACCCTGTTGAAGCACGACGGCGTCGGAATCGTACGAGATGGCATACGCAAACGGTCCCATGGAGTCGAAATCCCAATTCGATTGCGAGAAGCTGACGAGTGTAATGTTGGGAATTTCCTTCAATAGAGCTTGCTTGCCGATGATGCCTCCATCGCGCCCTATGTCGACGAACTCGTCGGCAACGATCGAGCTGACTTTATCTAAGTCGTGCTTTTGATCGGCTGCGAAGAGCTGCTTCTCGCGGTCGACGGCGTCCGTCTGGGTGACCGGAGGCGGCGCAGCCTTCGCGGCAGGCTGCGCGTTCTGAGCGGCGAGTACCGGAGCAAGCAGGATCAGTGCAGTTCCAAGAAGAATTCTGGTCATATGCCTCCTGAAAATTGGAACGACATCATAGCGAACAGGATTAGCTCTGCAAAGGAGTTTCGGGGCGTGAACTCACATCGAACTCGACCCAAGGCATCCCTTTAGACTTTCTGCGAATATGTAAGAGGTGCAGTTCACGTTCAGCCGCCGATTGTCGATGCAGAAACTGCAGGCGCTCCTACACTTCACGCTGCTGGCTTTCACGTGCGCTGCTGCGCAGCAGACGACTCATCACGGCCAGATCCCCGTGGCTCCGCCGCGGCACTCGGGCACGTCACTCACCGTAGTCGTAACCGACGAAAACAACGTTGTCGTGCCGGATGCGCTGGTGGGACTTACCGACAATACTCAACCCGAGGCTCTGCAGATCCATACTGACGCAGCCGGGCGCGGCTTTTTTTATAACTTAACTTCAGAGCACGTTTATACCCTGAGTATCGAAAAGGGAAATTTCTACGCCCTTACACAGCCGGACGTTCACATCACTGGCGCTCAAACGATGGAGCTGACCTTATCCCACGTTCAAGAGTTGAAGGAAACAGTCAACGTTACCGCTTCCCGGCAAGACATTGATCCCGCTCAGACCGCCAATACGCGCTCGCTAGGTACGCCTGAGATTATCAATATCCCTTATCCGACATCGCGTGACATCCGCAATCTGCTCACTTATTTGCCGCAGGTGGTACAGGATTCTACGGGACAGGTGCATGTAGCCGGCGCCGCAACCTACGAGACGACCGACGTGCTTGACGGTTTCGAAATTACGTCGCCAGTGAGCGGCATCTTCGCTATGCGCTTCAGCGCAGATGCGGCGCGTGAGGTTTCGGTACAAACGAGTCGCGTCTCAACCCAATTTGGGAAAGAGTCAGGCGGGATTATCGATTTCAGTACAGGGATGGGGGACGATCACTTCCGTTTCGACGCTACCAACTTCATTCCATCGTGGCAGCACTATCGAGGATTAAATTTCGATAAATGGGTTCCTCGCGCCACCTTTTCCGGGCCGATCGTGAAGGGGAAAGTCTGGTTCTTTGACTCGGCCGATGCGGAGTACGACTCCAATATTTTCAAAGGACTGCCGCCGGGAAACGATCGCGATCCGTTCTTACGCGGCAGCAACCTTGCCAAAGTTCAGATCAATCTGCGCTCCACTGACATTCTTAGTTTCGGTTTGCTGAATAACACCCAGGATGAAGACCGACAGGGACTCTCGATAACCAACCCCGCGTCGGCAACTGTGAAGCGCGATTTCTCCGCTTATTTAGCAGACATCAAGGAGCTGCACTATTTTTCCGGCGGGGCGCTGCTTGAGACGGGCTTTGCCTGGAACGGCTTCAATGATCGTTATAGCCCGCAGGGAGGGAGTCCGTTCGTAATCACTCCCAATACAGATCAGGGCAATTATTTCGAGAGTTTCAACGGGACGTCGCGGCGTGCACAGGGCATCGCGAACCTTTCGTTGCGCCCGTTAGGCATGAAGGGCAGACATGAAGTCAGACTTGGCACTGAGATTGACCAGATAAACTTTACGCAGCTCTATAACGATCAGCCTTTTTCATTGTTGCGCGCAAATGGGACGCTCTATCGCAGCAGCGTGCTCCCGGCGCACACATTCCTGAATCGAAACAACCTTGAGACCAGCGGTTATATCGAAGACCGTTGGTCGCCCTTTAACCGGATGATTATCGAACCGGGAGTTCGGTTCGACTGGGATGAGATTGTGCGCCGCCCTTTGTTCTCGCCAAGGATTGCCGGCACGTACATGTTGGGAAATACCAAACTGTCGGCGGGCATTGGCGTTTATTACGAGCGAACCCATTTGGATTACATCGGGCGTGCGCTGACCGGACCCCGGCTCGACTTTTACTTTGACAACAGTGGAACGGTGCAGCTCGGCGCACCACTTGTCACCAATTTTTTCGTCAACGAAGCCCTATTGCACGAACCTAGATTTGTGAATTGGTCCCTGGCGGCGGAGCATCGGTTCCCATGGCAGATATTTGGAGGCGTCGAGTACCTCAAGAAGTCGGGTACTCAGGGATTCATCTTTCAAAACCTGAACACGTCGTCCATTCTCTCCGGCAACTACGAGCTAACAAATACACGGGTCGATCACTACCAGTCGATGCAGTTCTCCGTGCGCAAACACTTTGCTGGGGACTACAACCTGTTCGTCTCCTACGCCCGCTCTTATGCGCATTCGAACGCGGTAATCGACTACTCCTTAAACAACCCGATCTTTAGTCCGCAAATGGGCGGCCCATTGCCCTGGGACGTTCCCAACCGTTTCTTGAGCTGGGGTTGGTTCCCAACGCCTTTTCGGCCGCTCGACTTCGTGTACTCAGTGGATTATCACAGCGGCTTTCCTTGGACAGCAGTCAGTCAGAACCAGCAGATTGTCGGCGCCGCTGACTCTCACCGTTTTCCTGCTTATGCCGCGCTGAATCCCGGATTGGAATTGCGTTTCACCTTTCGCGGCTACGCGCTGGCCTTACGCGGAATCGCTGAGAATGTGACTGACCGGAAGAATCCGTTTTTCGTCGTCAACAACGTCGATGCCAGCAACTTTGGCCAGTTTGGCGGATTTTCCGGCCGCGCATTCACAGCTAGAATTCGTTTTCTTGGCCGAAAGTAATTCCAAGACGTTGACGTTCGCACGATTCGAAGTGCGCTATGGTTCGTCGCCTTCCGTTTCCTCCTTATCTGCCGACGGTGCTGGCCGGTTCAGGTCAATGACCGGCAGTCCCACTGGTTGGAGCTGCTGGTTGAGCGAGACGACACTGCTCTTCAATTGTTCCCATTTTGACAGCGCAGATTGCAACGCCTGTTCCACCTGATTGGCAGCAGCAGCCGCCTGCGCAGTGGGAGAGGCATCGGCCATGCTGACAATGCCATAGACGTGAACGAGTGCCCCGTTCAGCCGACGCAAGCTCTGCGCCTGAGGTCCGGCAAAGCTCGCACCGAATCCGCCCCTGCTGCCCTCGAGCGAGGCAGCTTGCTGATCCAACGTCGCAATCGTGTCGGCGACTGTTCCCTGAGCACGCGGTTTAAGCTGAGCCAATTGGGCGCGCAGACTCAGCACCTGCTGCAGTGCCAAATAATCATGGTGCGTGGCATCGACTAGCTTCTGCTCGACGGAATACTGCTGAGCTAGGTCACCAACGGCGACCTTGACGCGCGGATCTTCTTTAATCACCAACGGCTCCGCGTATTGGTGAGCGTTCGCCGTGAGCCGCACGGTGTACGTTCCTGGCGGAGCAAAGATCCCTTGCGGAGCCAGTGGCGTGTCGTGATAAATCGCGGAGATGGGATAGTCGCGCGAGAGCGAGTCAATGGGAGTGAAATGCATGTCCCATACAAAGCGATGCATACCGGCAGTGTGTTCGAGTTCCTGCGGAGGGCGCACCCAGTATGTCGGCACGTGCAGATCTCTTGCTGGTGGCGCAGGCCGGTCGGTATTAGGAAAGATACGAACGACGCGATTGCCTGAATCGAGTATCTCTACCTTCAGATCGTTCGCATCCGAATTGAGGAAGTAATCGATGATCGCGCCGTCCGGTGGGTTCTTGCCCGCAGGCTCTTCGGGCGGCAGTGGTGTGTCCGTCCAGGTGTTCCGGTGGTAACGATAGGCGACCGCCGGCTTAAACAATCGGTCTCCCGATTGACTGGCACCCTGCATTTGCCGCAACGGTGTGATGTCATCGAGTATCCAGAACGACCGACCGTGCGTGCCAACCACGAGATCGTCTTCGTGCACCACAAGGTCGCGCATCGAAGTTGCAGGCAGGTTCTGTTGAAGTGAGTGCCAGTTATCGCCGTCATCGAACGACACCCAGATCGACGTCTCGGTTCCAGCGAAAAGGAGCCCTTTTTTCTCAGGATCCTCACGGACAACGTTCACCGGAGCATTGTCCGGCAGACCATTGACGATTTTTTGCCAGTTCTTACCCCCATCGTGAGTGCGGTAGATGTAGGGATGCAAATCGTCAAGGCGCAATCGATTTACAGCTGCGTAAGCGGTCTGCGTGTCAACGTGTCCCGCATCGAGTTGCGCCACTTTGCTCCAGGCAGTCATTTCAGGCGGAGTAACGTTTTGCCAATTCTTGCCGCCGTCGCGCGTCACCTGAACCCAGCCATCGTCCGTGCCGATCCAGATAACATTTGTGTCCTGAGGCGAGGGGGCAATGCTGTAAATTACGCCCCGGTGCTTTCCGTTCTGCGGATCCGAGCCGGCAAAAATTCCTAAATTGGGAGGACTTCCCGGATCGGGACGCGTCAAATCCGGAGAGATGGTATCCCAACTCCTGCCGCCATTCGTGGTTTTGAACAGAACGTTCGATCCAAGCAGAAGCAGGCGGGGATCCTTTTTGGAAAAGATGATGGGAGCCGTGCGATTGAACCGGAATTGACCTAAAACCACTGGGGTGACGTCTTCCACTTGGCCAGTGTCTCGATGGTAACGGGCGACTTTGCCGCGTGGTCCGCCGTAAACAATGTTTCGATCCAGAGGATCGGGAGCAATATAGGCATACTCGTCGGCGCCGACCGGGTGCCAGTCGCGCGAAGTTATTTGACCATCGTTCCCCCGGCTAAGGACCCCGGCTGATCCGCTTTCCTGCTGACCGCCGTAGACCCAATATGGATGTTCGTCGTTGGTGATTACGTGGTACAGCTGCGCCGTCGGCTGGTTGTACCAGGAACTCCACGTGCGGCCGCCGTTCACCGTGATAGTTGCTCCCTGATCGACGCCGAGAAGAATGATGTCGGGGTTCTTCGGATTGATCCAGATACTGTGATAGTCGTCACCTCCCGGCGCACCCTTCCACGCAATGAACGTGCGACCTCCATCCGTGGACTTATACGTCGAGGTATTAGCAACGTAAATCGTGTTCTCGTCGTTCGGGGAGACCCGCACCCACGCGAAATCAGAGCCACGTCCCCAGACGCGCTCCTCGTTGTTGACACGCGTCCAGCTTTCGCCCGCATCGTCGGAACGATAGACCCCGCCTTTCGTAGGGGAATCTACCATTGCATAGATAAGTTTTGGATTGCTCGGAGCTATGGCAAAGCCGATGCGTCCGAGCTTGTCGTGTTCCCAATCTGGGAGACCGCCCGTGAGTTGCTGCCAGTGATCCCCACCGTCAGTCGTCTTGTACAGGCCGCTGCCGGGGGCATCATACGAGTTGCCGACAGTCCATGGCGGCCGTCGCGAGGCCCACATGTCGGCATAAACTGTTTGTGGGTTTGAAGGATCAACCTCCAGATCTATAGCACCCGTGTTCTCATCCTTGTACAGAATTTTCTGGAAGCTCTCACCGCCGTCGGTGGATCGAAAAACCCCTCGTTCCGGATTTGGTCCGTAGGGATGCCCGAGCACCGCCACAAACAGGCGATTGGGGTCTCGAGGGTCCACTAGGATAGACCCAATTTGTTGGCCGTCGCGAAGGCCTAGGTGCCTCCAGGTTTTTCCACCATCGCTCGATTTGTACATTCCGTCGCCAACAGAAAGATCCGGACGCCGCAAACCTTCTCCGCTTCCGACATAAATGATGTCAGGATTCGAGGGCGCGATTGCCAGCGCGCCGATAGAGCCGGTCGGCTGCCCGTCGAAGATCGGGGTCCACGTGCGGCCAAAGTCATCTGTCTTCCAGACGCCGCCGTTGGTCGCAGCCATAATGAAGACATTCGGCTGGTCGGCGATTCCCGATACTGCGACTGTACGTCCCGCTCGGAACGGCCCTATACACCGCCACCGTAGTTCCCGATATGGTACGGACTCAGGTACCTGGGCTACAGCGGCAACAGCACTAAGAACTACGATTACAGAAAGTACTTTTTTCATAGAGATCATCGGTCTTCCCCTTCAAGAAGTTAACGAGGATAAATGTTTAGGAAAAGAAGTGGTAGACCAATGCGGCGACGAGTAAATGGAGTACTCAAAAAAGGTGGTTCAATGGAACAAGCGTCTCTTCCTGAAAGCGCATTAAAGCGGGCTGGGGCTTGGCTCCGGCACCTTTGCTGACAAGCGTTCATATTTCTGAAGTTTTCGATACAGGGTGGTCTTACCGATGCCAAGCATCTTCGCGGCAAGCAGCTTGTCACCTTTTGCTTCTTCAACGGCGCTAAGAATGGCGTGTCGCTCCACCTCGGCAATAGGAACGACCTTGCGGCGTGACCGCTGCTCTCGATTAGACTCCAGCACCGGAGGCATGCGAACGCTCAGCTGCGTGGGGAAATCAAGCGGTTGAAGTGTTTGACTGCTGCCGAGTGCCACCGCTCTCTCAATGAAGTTTTCGAGTTCCCGGACATTTCCCGGCCAGGAGTATGTCATCAGCACCCGCACGGCTTCGCGCGAAAGATGTTTTCTTGGCTGTCCCGTGTTCTTGGCGATTCTGTCGAGAAAAGCGTTTACCAGCAGCTCCAGGTCGTCCATACGATCGCGCAGCGGCGGCAGCTTCAGGGTGACCACGTTCAAGCGGAAGTAGAGGTCAGTCCGGAAGGTCCCGTTTTGCACCGCGGACTCCAAATCCAGGTTGGTGGCAGCGATCACACGCACGTCAATGGGAATTCGGCGTGTGCTTCCTACTGGCCGGATCTCTTTTTCCTGCACAGCGCGCAAGAGTTTGGCTTGTAGTTCCAACGGTAACTCTCCAATTTCGTCAAAGAAGACGGTTCCGCCCTGAGCAATTTTCAGCAAACCGTCTTTCGATCGTTCCGCACCAGTAAAGGCGCCCTTTTCGTGTCCGAAGAGCTCGCTTTCCATGAGACTGGGCACCAAGGTTCCGCAGTCGACGGGAATGAAAGGGCGGTCGCGACGGGTACCGTGAAAGTGAATGGCTCTTGCAACGAGCTCTTTCCCTGTCCCGCTCTCCCCCAGAATCAGCACTGGATGTACGTTGGCTGCTACTTTGCCGATGATCTTGTACAGCTTCTGCATCACCGGCGTTTCGCCCACAATGCCGTAATCGGGAGTATTTCCTGGGACATTCAAAGCGCTGCCCTGGTGAGCCTGCTCCATTGCGCGTTCGATTGTATGCCGCAAGTGGCCAGACTCCAATGGTTTCGGGAGATAGTCGAAGGCTCCGAGCTTGATTGCGTGGACCGCCGCCCCAAACGTGGGCCGCGCGGCTAAAACTATCACCTCGCTTTCCGGGTACCAGTAGCGAATGTGCCGCAAAAAATCGAATTCAGCGCCTAGAAGAGTTTCGTCGATCACCAGCAAGTCAACTAAGCCGGATTCCAGAGCGTCCAAAATTCCTTCTGAGTCATGCGAAGCCCGGACAGTGAGCTTCAGTTCCTCGCAGGCTCGAGCGCACAGTTCTCGAGTACGAGGGTCGTTATCAGCAACCAGGAGCTCAGGTGGAAGAATATTCCTCTGCGCCAACGTATGACTTTGCATTGGGGAAGGACGTCGAGCGCCTAAGAGCAGGAACACTTCCAAAGCCACGGCAAGATGCAAGTCTTTGGCAACGCAGTTGTTCCGTTTTGGTCAGAGGAGGCGGCTGTCGCGACCTTTATGGGAGAACAAATCAAATTATTGCCGGTCGAAGTTGGTAGAAGTCCCTGTTTTTCTGCGATTTAGCGTCATGCATGCGGTAATTCCCAATTCGGGATATTTCCCTTTTTGGGCGCGTTCCGTACCGCCTTGACTCGATTCAACATCGGTTTCTGGCGCGTTATATTCGTTGGAATCAGCAGTTATAATGAAGGACTGCCTCCTGGCGCTGCGGACCCTATATCCCTACCACCATGGCGGCGGATTCTTACGGGATGTCGACTCAGAACATTGTTGTGCGCGGCGCGCGCGTCCATAACCTTAAGAATGTGGACTTTGAGATCCCGCATAACACTCTCACCGTAGTGACGGGAGTCTCTGGTTCCGGCAAGTCGTCCCTGGCTTTTGACACCATCTATGCTGAAGGGCAGCGGCGCTATGTCGAGTCTCTGTCTGCTTACGCCAGGCAGTTTCTCGAGAGAATCGAAAAACCTGACGTTGACCTCATCGATGGTATCTCTCCGGCAATTGCTATTCGACAGAAGAATACGACCCGCAATCCTCGATCCACGGTGGGTACTGCAACGGAGATCTACGATTATTTGCGGCTTCTTTTTGCCCGCGTGGGACTCACCTACTGTCTGAACTGCGGTACCGAAGTAAAGAAGGACACCGTCGACGAGGTCTTCGCCTCATTGTCGGAGCTGCCGGAAGGCACGCGATTCAACGTCCTGTTCCCGGTGCAGGCTGCCAAACCAGAAGCTAAGCAGCAAGCTCGTCGGAGCCGAAGTAAGAATGCTGAAAAAAACTCAGGAGAGCTTTCCGCTGCGTTGAAGGAGCGTCTCGGAGAGCTTCGGCGTCGTGGTTTCAACCGCCTCTACCAGGACGCCAACGTTTTTGAGTTTTCCACACCTGAGTCGCTGCTCGGCATCAACTTTAACCAGCCCGTGTATGTTTTGGTTGATCGCATTGTCTTGGCTGCCGATCAGCGCGCTCGCATCATCGACGCGCTGGAGATTGGGTATCGCGAGTCCGGCGAGGTTATTTTTGAAATTGTCCCTCGCGACGACACCACACGTCGTTTACTCCGCTTTTCGCAGCGCTTTGAATGTAAGAACTGCGGGCGGAAATATGAGGAGCCGGAGCCGAGGCTGTTCTCCTTCAATAATCCCTACGGCGCATGCGAGCGATGCCAGGGGTTCGGCAACACTATCGACTTCGATCTCAATCTGGTAATTCCCAATCCTCTGCTGTCGCTCAGCGAGGGAGTGATTGAGCCATGGACTAAACCCAAATATCGCGCGTTTCAGGTTGAGCTGAAGCGGTTCGCCAAAATTCACGGCATCCCAATGAATCTGCCGTGGTGCGAACTTGAAGAGGACCATCGTTCGCTGATCGTCCAAGGTGAAGGGAAGTTCCCTGGCATCACTGGATTCTTTTCGCTGTTGGAACGCAAAAAGTACAAGCTACACGTACGAGTGTTTCTGAGCCGCTATCGGGGATATGCCACATGCCAGGATTGCCACGGACAGCGTCTGCGCGCTGAAGCACGGACAGTGAAGATCAACGGCAAGAGCATTTGCGAAGTTGTGGCCATGACGGTCGAGCATGCAGCCAAATTTATTGCCGGGATCAAGTTAAGCCCGCAGCAGAGTGCAATTGCAGAGAAAATTCTCGACGAAATTCGCGATCGGCTAAGTTTCCTGAACAGCGTTGGGCTCGAGTATCTGACGCTTGACCGCACAGCATCGACCCTGTCCGGAGGAGAATCGCAGCGCATTCAATTGGCAACCTCACTGGGTTCACGGCTTGTCGGCGCCTTGTACGTTCTGGACGAGCCATCCATAGGTCTTCATAGCCGCGACACTGATCGACTGGTGCACATTCTGCATGAGCTTCGAGATCTGGGTAACACGATCCTCGTCGTCGAGCACGATCTCGAAGTGATGTCGGCGTCCAATCGAATCGTGGACCTCGGTCCGGGCGCCGGTGAACTCGGGGGAAAGATCATTGCTACAGGTACATTCGACGAGATCGCGAAAAATCCTCATTCGCTTACCGGGCGATATCTCAGCCACAATCTCGGAATTCCTATCCCGTCGAACCGTCGGAAGCCCGTAGGCGAATTACGAATCAGAGGTGCTCGGGCGAACAATCTTAAGAATATCGACGTGACCATTCCCCTCGGCATGCTCGTAGTCATAACCGGCGTGTCCGGGTCAGGAAAGTCCACTCTTGTGCACGATGTTTTGTACAAGGCGCTGTGCGCGGCTGCAGGAAGTACAGAATCCGCCGGCGGCCCAGGCATGTTCAAGAGCCTCGAAGGCGGCGAGCTGATTCGTGAAGCCATCCTGGTTGACCAGTCGCCGATTGGGCGGACTCCTCGGTCCAATCCCGTTACCTACATCAAAGCCTTTGACGCGATTCGCGAGCTGTTTGCATCCTTGCCGGATGCGCAAAAGCGCGGCTATGCGGCCGGACACTTCTCCTTCAATGTTCCCGGCGGGCGTTGCGAGGCCTGTCAGGGAGACGGCACTGTGACGGTAGAAATGCAGTTTCTTGCTGACGTCGAGCTGATCTGTGAAGAGTGCCGCGGAACCCGATACAAAGCCGGTGTGCTCGAAGTGCGCTACAAGGGCAAAAATATTTTTGACGTTCTGAATCTCACCGTCAAAGAAGCCCTGCAGTTCTTTTCTGGAGTGCCAAAGATTATCGACAAGCTTCGCGTCCTCGAAGAAGTAGGACTGGGATATCTGCGGCTGGGACAATCCGCCACCACCTTGAGCGGCGGAGAGGCACAACGCATGAAGCTGGCCGCCCATCTGATGCCTCGATCCTTCGACGAAGCTTCTTCCCGCGCGCGAGAGAATGAGAACGGCAATCCTAGGAAGAGAGCCGCCGCCCGGCGAACGCTTTACATCTTTGACGAGCCGACTACCGGCCTTCACTTCGACGACGTAAGCAAGCTGCTGGCGGCATTCCGCAGGCTCATCGATGCGGGCGGCTCGCTGGTTGTGATCGAGCACAACATGGACGTGATCAAGGCCGCAGACTGGGTGATCGACCTCGGACCGGAAGGCGGGGAGCGCGGTGGAGAAGTCGTCATTACAGGTACGCCTGAAGCTGTAGCACGCAGCAAACGCTCCTATACAGGACAGTGGTTGTCGCGAATTCTCCTCAATGGAAACTCCCGAGGCAATGTGGCGGCACTTCAGTAAGCTTCTTTTGTTCTTGTTTGGCACCTGTGCGCTCGTAGGCGCGCAGAATGAGCAGCCTCGCCCCACCGTGCGTCACCACCCAGTACAGGAGTCGGAAACCTCTCCTGCCGCAGCATTGCTCGATCAGGCGGAGACGCTGTTGGGTAAAGGTGATTACGCCGCGGCAGAGCCCCTTCTGCAACAAGCTACCGCAAAAGATCCGAAGAGCTATCAGGCCTGGTACGACCTCGGATACTCTGAGCAGGCGTTGAAGCACAGCTCCGAGGCCATTGCGGCTTATCGGAAATCGGTGGAGCTCAATCCAAAGGTCTTCGAATCGAATCTCAACCTCGGACTTGCCCTCGCCGCAGCCAACCAGACGGAAGAAGCGACCAAATATGTGCAGGCTGCCACCGAGCTACAGCCTGTAAATCGTCCGGAAGTCGGAAAAGAGCACGCCTGGCTGACCTTGGCCAAGTTGCAAATGCCATCCGATCGGGTCGCCGCTGCAAAGGCGCTTGGACAAGCGTCGTCCCTCGCTCCCGACGATCCCGAACCGCATCTCCTGCTTGCAAGACTCGACGAGCAGGCCGGAAAGCTCGAGGATGCCGCCAAGGAATACCGGCAGGCCCTCAACAAAGCGCAGGGCACTCAGCGCGCAGACGCGCTACGCGGCCTCGTCAATGTCGCAATTGCGGGCAAGCGGTACGACGAAGCGGAGACCGATCTACGCCAGTACCTTGCGGCTTCACCCTCGGACCAGAGGGCCCATCTGCTACTCGGCCGTCTGCTCGCCGCCGAAGGGAAAGACGAAGAAGCAATGGCTCAGTTGAATCTGGCAGGCGACGCCAACGATCCTGGCGTTCTGCGCGAGCGTGCCGAGCTTTTGAGCGCGGCGCACAAAGACGCGGATGCTCTACCGATTTATAAGTCGCTCGTCGAGCAAAATGGCTCGGATGCCGAGCTTCGCTATAACTACGGCGTTGCACTGATGCATGAAAAGCAGTGGGCCCCTGCTCAGGAGCAATTTCTGGCGGCGCTAAAGCTCAATCCCAATCTGGCACAGGCCTATGGCGATCTCGCGGTGGTCGCTTCCGATAATCAGCAGTACGAACTTGCTCTCAAGGCCCTGGACGTGCGGGCTAAGCTGCTGGGAGAAAATCCTGGGACATACTTTCTGCGGGCCACGACGCTCGATCACTTGCGCCGATATCCTGAAGCCACGCAGAACTACCGTCAGTTCCTGGCAGTAGCCAACGGCAAGTATCCTGATGAAGAATGGAAGGCGCGGCATCGGTTGCTTGCGATCCAGAACTTCAAGTGAAACGCCTCTTGCTCATTTCGCTATGCCTGCTTTGTTCCGCTATGGCGGCCGACAAGAACAAATCCACCGAACAGGAAGCCGCTGGCCATATTCAGGAACTCAAGCACAAGATCGAACGCGATTCTGAACGGGATGTCTGCATCGACTCCGCAGACCTGGTGCGCGAGCTGGTCGAGCAATTCAACACTGAGATGAACTCCGGCGAGCTTCAGCCCGCGCAGCAAACGCTCAATGACATCGGCAGCTATGCCGACAAGGCGCGCGATGCGGCAAAGAGCAGCCACCATAAACTCAAGCAGGCTGAGCTGACTCTGCACAAATCTGCGCGGCGTCTGGCGGATATTGGACAGTCACTGGCAATGGAGAACCGTCAGGCAATAACAGAGGTCGTGCATAAAATCGAAGCCGCCGATGACGACATCCTCAACCAGGTATTTAAGAACTGAGGTCACTTCCATGCGCCTCCGCAGCATTCTCTATCTCGCTCTTTCGTTAGCAATCTCCGCGCCGGCATATGTGCAGGTACACGATCGGGAAACGCTCAACGAAAAAGAAGTCGATCAATTGCGTGAAACCGCCATGGAGCCCGAGAAGCGCCTCAAGCTGTACGTCGAGTTTACCAAGGCAAGAATGTCTCAGTTCGAACAGCTTCGCTCGGATCCCAAAGCGCAGGACCGCGGCAAGAAGATGCACGATCTTCTCGAAGACGTCAGCAGCCTGGTCGATGAAATCGATGACAATGTCGAAAATTACAACGAGCGCAATGCCGATCTACGCAAGCCGCTGAAGGACATCGTGCAGATGGACAGCGAACTCCAGGCCAAACTACACGACCTGCGCGCCTACATGGAGGATCCCAAGAACACACAGGAAGCCGATGACTACAAATTTGCCGTAGAAGATGCGACGGAATCCGTAAACCAGAGCGCCAACAGCACGCGGAAGCTGCTCGACGAGCAAAATGTGAAGTTTGCCAAGAAGAAGAAATAGTTACAACCGCGCGTGCAGCAAAAATTCGCGGTTGCCTTCCGCCCCCAGGATCGGCGAATCGATTACCTGAATTTCCGAGCCACCTTCCTTCACAACCGCTGCCTTCACCCGGTCCACCGCCTGAAGCTGCAAAGCATCGTCACGCACAATCCCTCCCTTTCCGACGCCCTCACGGCCAACTTCAAACTGCGGTTTCACGAGGATTACGCCTTCGAGGCCTGGCGCGTCAGCAGGGCGTTTCGACCGAACCGCAGAAAGCACCGGCTCAAGGACGAGTGTTGCCGATATGAACGACACGTCCATCGCGAAGAAATCAATGCTCCGCGATAGGTGCGCGGGAGTCAGATAGCGGGCATTGGTTTTTTCCAGCAACTCGAGGCGAGAGTCCTGCCGCAGCCTGGCGTCAACTTGCCCATAGCCGGTGTCAATTCCAATCACGTAGGCAGCGCCGTGCTGCAGCATGCAGTCAGTAAAGCCGCCGGTGGACGTTCCTACATCGAGGCAGATTTTGCCGCGAAGATCGATCTGCCAATGTGCAAGTGCGTGCTCGAGCTTCAGACCGCCCCGGCTCACATAACGCAGATCGGTTCCCAGGACGCGCACGGTCACATCGTTTGCCACTGGCGTACCTGGCTTCGCAATCTTTTGTTCGTTCACCAGAACCCGCCCCGCGATAATAAGGGCCTGCGCACGCTCACGCGAGGGCGCCAGACGGCGCTCCATCATCAGCTTGTCCAGGCGTGTCTTCATCGCCGTAGTGGGCACTCGCCGAGGTGCATCGAGGTGATCGCGCAGCAATCATCGCATTACGACGCGAACGCGTACTGCCTTATCCACACCGTTTTCCTCAAAATTGAGGAAAAGACCTCCCGCCACGTCGTGACTCGGGCACGCTTGCTGCGTTCGCAATCACACGCGGTACGATAATCAAGCACTGACCTCTGCCTGGGTGTTTTCGCAAATTCCCTTGATTACCACGAAGAAATTGGAGCAGTTGTACGCCACGATGTTGCTGCTGCGATCTATGGAGCGGCAACCTCGCCGCAAATCCCACGATTGGTCAGGGTATTCGCAAGCCTGCATCGCCGGCTGCATCGTCGATCTCATGCAGGGAGACACAATCGCAGTTTCTTCGCAGGCTGGCTGGTTGCAAAGCTTGTCGATGCCGCGTCTGCATCTCGCAGGCGAAAGCAGCGCCGCGCTCAATGTACTCGAGCACCGCAATCACTCGGAATCGTTGTTGCTTGCTACAGGGGCGGCATTTGCGACGAGAAACTTGCGATCCGGCGGAGTGGTGATTGCGTTTGCTGGCGCGCAGGCTGCGAAACCTGCCCGTCGCGGTTTCGAATTTGCATTCGCCCGCCGGCTTCCCGTCATCTACGTCGTCAACGCCGGCTCAGCTGCGCGCAAGCCGCTTGCACGTAGAAAGACATCCACCATGCCGCCGCTCATTCCCGTGGACCAGAATGACGTAATAGCGGTTTACCGTGTTGCGTCTGAGGCTATTGCCAAAGCTCGCCGCGGAGTTGGACCCACGATCATCCAAACCCTTCGCCCTCCAACACGAAGAGCCGATGCAAACTCGTCGTCGCCCTCGGACGGTATTCAATACCTGGAGTGGTACTTGCGCAGAAAGGGCGTTTGGTCGGAGGAATTCAAGAAGAGC
>JAFAUE010000304.1 GCA_019243475.1 Acidobacteriota bacterium
GAAGTCTGCCTACCAGATTATTCGCCGGCCGGTAATTACCGAGAAAGCCGAACGTGCCAAAGAGTTCGATCCCAAGGCGGCCAAGGACAAGTCGCCGCGCAGGAAAGAGCCCACTTCGGGACAGTTGGTGTTTGAGGTAGCTGCCAAGGCGACCAAGACTGAAATCAAGCAAGCCGTGCAGCAGGTGTTCAAAGTGAAAGTTGATACCGTCCGCACCGCCAACTTCCACGGTAAGGAACGGCGCCGCGGACGCTTTGCCGGACATCGTCCGGACTGGAAGAAGGCATATGTTCGCCTGAAGGTGGGCGAGAAGATGCCGGAATACGCGGATAACGCGTAGAGAATGACGAGGGTCGAATTGTGAATTCATGAATTCACAATTCCGACATTCGCAATTGGTTTAAGCCATGCCTATTAAGACATACAGACCGTTAACTCCGTCTTTGCGATTCAAGACCACACTGGTCAACGACGAGATTACGACTGACCGTCCGCACAAGCCGCTTACGCAGATCAAGCTGCGTACCGGCGGCCGTCGCAATTCGGGCGATCTGACCAGCTGGCATCGCGGCGGAGGACACAAGCGCAAGATTCGCGTCATCGACTTCAAGCGCGATAAGGCGGGCATTCCCGCCGTGGTTAGCTCGATTGAATACGATCCCAATCGTTCCGCGCGCATCGCTTTGCTGTCGTACGCCGACGGAGAGAAGCGCTACATCCTGCAGCCGGTCGGGTTGCAGGTCGGGCAGAAGATCCTCAGTGGAGCCGACGCCGATATTCTCGTCGGCAACGCTCTGCCGCTGCGCAACATACCTGCCGGCACTACTGTGCACAACATCGAGCTGAAGCCGGGAAAAGGCGCGCAGATGGTGCGATCTGCCGGCGGCGCAGCCCAGCTCGTCGCCAAAGAAGGCGATTACGCGTTGATCAAGCTACCTTCCGGCGAGACGCGCAAGGTGCTGATCGATTGCATGGCCACGGTCGGTCAGGTCGGAAATACCGATCATGAAAACGTTGCGATCGGAAAGGCCGGCCGCAAGCGCTGGCTTGGACGTCGTCCGGTAAACCGCGGGGTTGCGATGAACCCGGTCGATCATCCGCACGGCGGCGGCGAAGGCAAGACTTCAGGCGGACGGCATCCGGTAACGCCGTGGGGCCAGCCGACGCGTGGGTATAAGACGCGCAACAACAAGCGAACCGATAAGTTCATCGTTGCCCGACGGCAGAAGTAAGGAACTGGGAATTTATGGCGAGAAGCACAAAAAAAGGGCCGTTCATTGATGACCACTTGATGGTGAAGATCGAGGCCATGAACCGCGCCAATGACAAGAAAGTTGTGCGCACTTGGTCGCGCCGTTCGACCATCCACCCAGACATGGTGGGACACACCATCGCCGTGCATAACGGGAAGAAGTTCATTCCCGTATACGTCACGGAGAACATGGTCGGACACAAGCTGGGCGAGTTCAGCCAGACGCGTTCGTTTAAAGGTCACTCGGTAAAGGCTGCAACGGAGACCGCGGCAAAGCCCGCGCCGGCGCCGGCCGCGAAATAGCGGAGACCAAGTATGAACTTTGCACAACAGGAATTTCGCGCTCAGGCCCGCTTTCAGCGAGTGTCGCCGCAGAAGGCGAGACTGGTGCTCGATCTGATCAAGGGTCGTCGTGTCGAAGATGCGATGAACACGCTCGCGTTTACCAAAAAGGGAATCGCGCCTGCAATCGAAAAGCTGCTGCGCTCAGCCGTCGAGAATGCCAACTATCTCGGCCAGGAAAAAGGCCTCGATGTTGACGTCGATCAGCTCTTCGTGAAGCGTGCCATCGCCAACGATGGACCGCGTATGAAGCGCATCCGTCCCGCTCCGATGGGACGAGCATATCGCTACCAGCGACGCATGGCCCACATCGAAATTGCCCTTGCTGAGCGGCTGCACACAAACGCCAATGGGGCTGCCACAGTGATAGGGGAAGAAACGCCGGCCACCGCGAAGAAGCGCGCGCCGAAAAAGTCTGCGCACAAGAAGACCGCCTCGAAGAAGAAAGCGACGGCGAAAGGATAACAATGGGTCAAAAGGTACATCCTTACGGATTTCGACTCGGCTACACCAAGCCGTGGAGATCGCGTTGGTTTGTCGATCGTGACTATGACAAGCTCTTGCTTGAAGACGTGAAACTCAAGGCGGAGCTCAAAGATAAGCTCAAGTCTGCGGGTGTGAGCGCGATCGAGATCGAGCGTCCGGGCAACAAGCTGCGCATCATCATCAAGACTGCGCGGCCGGGCATCATCATCGGCCGCAAAGGTGCGGAGATCGACAAGCTGAAAGTGGAGCTGCAGAAGCGCACCAAGCGCGATGTTTTTGTCGACATCCAGGAAGTGCACAAGCCGGAGCTCGACGCTCAGCTCGTCTCCGAATCGATCGCACTGCAGCTGGAGAAACGCGTTGGTTTTCGGCGTGCGATGCGTAAGTCGGTCGATTCCGCTCTGCGCTTCGGGTGCAAGGGAATCAAAGTCCGCGTTTCCGGACGTTTGAATGGAAACGAAATCGCGCGTTCGGAGTGGTATCTGCAGGGTCGCCTTCCGCTGCACACGTTGCGCGCCGACATTGAGTACGGGTTTGCCGAGGCTCGCACGACTTACGGCGTCATTGGCGTGAAGTGCTGGATTTATAAAGGAGAGATCCTCGCGCAAAAGAAGCGCGAGCCGCAGGTAGCGGCCACGGCGTTTTAAAGAAGTAATCAGCTGTCGGTATTGAGTTGTCAGTGAAAAAGCTGACTTTCCTAGGTGCTGATAGTTGAAGGCTGAATACTGAGAACTTATTTATGTTGATGCCGAAAAAAGTTAAGTACCGCAAGCAGCAGCGCGGACGCATGGCGGGCAAAGCCTGGCGCGGTTCCGAGTTGTCTTTCGGAGACTATGGCCTGAAAGTGCTCGAATGCGGCTACATCACCGACCGCCAGATTGAGGCGAGCCGTGTGGCCATGACGCGATTCGTCAAACGCGGCGGCAAAGTCTGGCTGCGCCTCTTTCCCGACAAGCCGGTCACGAAGAAGCCGGCCGAAACCCGTATGGGAAAAGGGAAAGGCGCTCCCGACCACTGGGTCGCCGTCGTCCGCCCGGGAAAGGTTCTGTTCGAGATGGAAGGCGTTAGCCGGACAGACGCGCAGGAAGCAATGCGTCTCGCCTCGCACAAGCTGCCGCTGCGGACGAAGTTCGTTGCGCGTGAAGGTCATTAAAACAAAGGCGTTTCAGGTTTCGAGGCAGATGGCTGGACCTGCAACCACAGAATGGTTTTTTGAATGAACATCGAGAAAATCAGAAATCTTGGTCCTGACGAGCTGTTGCACCAGCAACGCGAGGCTGCCGACCAGCTTTTTCGGCTGAAGTTTCAGCTCAAGATGGGTCAGACTACCGGTCTCAAAAAAATGCGCGAGCTGCGCAAGGATTTGGCGCGCATCAAGACCATTTCACGCGAGCGTGAGCTTGGCTTGTCCACGGTCGTTGGCAGTGCGACCAGTGGGGCTGCACCCAAGAAAACGCAGGAGGCCGCCTCTGCTGAAAAACCCGCTGTGAAGGCGTCTCCAGCGAAGGGAAAGTCTTCAGCCAAGAAAAGTTCGAGCAAGAAGAAGACTTCTGCTGCGCCAAAGAAGTCCGCGGCCAAGAAGTAGGCTCAGAGATAGTGCCGCGTCCCGTGGTGGGACGAGAAGAAGGATTGCAATGCCAGAACAGAAAAGCGGGGCTCCAACCCCCAAGACCGACTCGAATCGCAAGGAAAAAGTCGGATATGTCGTCTCCACGAAAATGGCCAAGACGGTTGTCGTGGAAGTCGATATGCAGAGGGCGCACCCGAAATATCGGCGCGTGATTTCACGGTCGAAGAAGTTTTATGCCCATGATGAAGAGAACACGGCGCGCGCCGGCGATGTGGTGCGCATCGTGGAAACCCGCCCGCTGTCGAAATTAAAACGCTGGAGGCTGGCGGAAGTGATTCAGCGCGCGGCGATTGTGCCCGGCGCCGAGAAGATCGAGCAGGCCAGTTAGCTTGCGGCTGTCGTAGTTCGCACGAGGAGAATGGCTATGGCTGTAATGATGCGAAGCATGTTGGAAGTCGCCGACAACTCCGGCGCGCGC
>JAFAUE010000441.1 GCA_019243475.1 Acidobacteriota bacterium
GGGGAAGGTGCTTACACCTATGACGGCTTGAAGCATGCCGAAGTTCTCGCCCTGGAAAAGGCCGGCGCTCGCGCTCGCGGCGGCACGCTGTACGTGAACCTTGAGCCATGTTCACACACCGGGCGTACCGGTCCATGCGCCGACGCCGTTGCCAAATCGGGAATTGCGCGCGTTTATGCCCCCATGGCAGATCCCAATCCGCTGGTCTCGGGAAAAGGATTTGAGAAGCTCAAAGCGGCAGGCATGGAGGTGCACTGCGGACTGCTGCAGACAGAAGCGCGCAAATTGAACGAAGCCTTCGCCAAGTACATTACGCAAAAAACGCCGCTAGTCACGCTGAAAGCCGGCATGACTCTCGACGGCAAGATCGCGCCTCCATACACGCCTCCCAGCGCCGGCGTGGGATTAGGCGACGCCGCCAGCGGATGGATCACCAGCGCGGAGGCTCGGGGGCACGTGCAGGAACTGCGGCACTCAGCCGATGCGATTCTCGTCGGAGTGAACACCGTCATTGCGGACAATCCGCTGCTCACCGATCGCACTGGACTGCCGCGCAGACGTCCACTTCTGCGCGTGGTCAGCGATTCGAAGCTGCGTCTGCCCCTCGATTCGCGTTTGGTAAAAACCGTCAACAACGATCTGATTGTCTTCTGTTCCTTCGCCGAGGAAAAGAAACGCCGCGAGCTGGAATCGCGCGGGATTCGCGTTGAGCAGGTGAAGCTTGGAGCACTCGACGGGCGGCCGGATATCGCCAGCCTCATCCGCAGGCTGGGCGAACTCGAAATCACCAGCCTCATCATCGAAGGCGGCGCGCTGGTGAACTGGACGGCCCTGGCAGCGAATGTCGTGGACAAAGTGTTTCTGTTCTATGCGCCCAAGATCCTCGCCGGCACCGGCTCCGTTCCGTTTGCCAGCGGTCCCGGATTTCCCCGCATCAGCGAAGCCGCCCGCGTGCGCGGCATCGAGCTTCATCGCTTCGGCGAGGACTTCGCCGTGGAAGGCTACATCAACGATCCATACGAGGCTGCCGCATGTTCACAGGCTTGATCCAGCAGACAGGCAAGATCGCTTCGCTCGATCTCGGCGGCAGAAGCGGCTCGCGTAAGGAGTCCGATGGAGGGACCGCGCGTATCCGCGTGGCGGCAGAGATTGCGTCTCAGCTGAAAGAAGGCGACAGCATCGCGGTAAACGGAGTGTGCCTAACCGCGCTTCGCCCATCGGCCCATGGCTTTGAAGCGGATCTGGCGCAAGAAACAATTGCGCGAACCTCTCTTTCCAAATTGGGACTCGGACGCGTCGTGAATCTCGAATTGCCAATGCGAGCCGGCAGCCCGCTGGGCGGTCACATTGTGCAGGGCCATGTGGACGGCATCGGAACATTGCTTTCCCTGGATCGCGTCGGACCAGCGAGCGAGGACCGCTGGATGCTGGTAGAGATTCCGAGTGACCTGACTCGTTACGTAGTAGAAAAAGGCTCGATCACGATTGACGGCATCAGTTTGACCGTCGCTCGCATTGAAGGGACTCGCATCTCAATCGCGGTGATCCCGCATACGTTTCAAGTAACCAATCTGAGCACGCTCAAGCCCGAAGAGCCGGTGAACATCGAGGTCGATGTGCTCGCACGTTACGCCGAGAAGCAGGCTGCTACCGATCACAAATCGTGGACGGTGGAGGAACTGGTGGGAAGGGGGTTTTGACTGGATTTTTCAGTTCAGCCCGAAGGGCGAAATTCCCGTAGCCCACGTGCGCGAGCCGTGGGTCGCGGTACGGTCCGTGTCGAGCCCGAAGGGCGGCATTCGCTGCAACCAAGCTGCGCAATGGATCACTAGCACGACCTACCGCAATGCCGCGCGAACGCTGTGGTTTACGCCGGCAGCCGCTCCCCGGCAGCCCTACATAATATGTCCGTTCGACCCGCTCTTCTTCTTCCCCTGAATCATCTTTCCTAGTTTGGGAATTATGGCTTCGTAGTACTCGATGAGTGTCGCCAGCCGCTGCGATTCTGATGGCATCGCCAGGATGGTCTGCTTGAAATCAAGGTCCACCGGCAGGTGCGAGATCAGGTAGAACGAGAGCAGATCGTCAGGAGGATCGAGCGTGGGAACGGCTTGTCCGCTGGCTGCGAGCAGCAGCAGCGAGCTGTGCAGGTCCAGCGCCTTTTTCCGCGTTTGCGCATCGGCGTCGGACTCATCTTTCAGCATTTTCACTTCGCCCTGCAGGAACGAGCGTTCCTGGTGAATCTCGATCAGTTCGAACCTTTGCAATCCGCGGGCGACGATATCCATGCGGCCGTCGTCGTAGCGCTTTACCACGGTTGCCACTTCGGCGGAGCAGCCGATCTGGGCTACGCCGTCGCCGACGGTCCGCACGATCCCGAAAGGGGAATCGTGCTGCAGGCACTCGCCGATCATCTCCTTGTAGCGCGGCTCGAAGATGTGCAGCGGCAGCGCCATGCCGGGAAACAGGACGAGTTCGAGCGGAAACAGTGGAAGCAGGTCGCTCACAAGCGTGATTTTAAATGAGCTCTTCTCTTGACGCTTATCGCGCAGGTGGGTAGAACCGGAGACATGCGATGCAAAGATCAAGTGGTGGTGATCACCGGCGCGTCGATGGGAATAGGAGAAGCGCTGGCTCATGCCTTTCTGGCCGAAGGAGCCCGCATTGTCCTCAGCTCGCGGGATTTGTCGCGTCTGGAGGCTGTGCGCAGCCAAATTGGGACTACCGAGCGGACCAGCGCGATTGCCTGCGATGTGCGCGATCGTGCGCAGATCGATAACCTCGTTCGCGCGGCGAAACAGCGCTTCGGCAGAATCGACGTTTGGATCAACAATGCCGGTTATGGAATGCTCGATGCGGTTGCTTCGATGTCACTCGAAGAATGCCGGCGGCTGTTCGACACCAACTTCTTCGGCGCGATCGCATGCATGCAGGCCGTGATTCCCCTGTTTCAAGCTCAGCGGGCGGGAACGATCATCAACGTCTCCAGCGTGGTTGGACACCTGCCCGTGCCCAATATGAGCGCCTACTGCGCGTCGAAGCATGCGCTGAACGCGGTGAGCGAAGCCGCAAGGCTGGAACTCGAGCCGAGCGGTGTTCGTGTGATGAGTGTTTGCCCGGGACGAATCAAGACCAATTTTGGCGTCAACACTGTGAGAGGGTCGGAAGCAAAACGGCTAGGCGACACTTTCCAGCAAGGTATCTCCGCCGAGCGTTGCGCGCGCGCGATTGTGAATGGTTATGTTCGCGGAACGCGCGAGCTGTTCGTGCCCTGGCATGCGTTTCTGGTGAGCCATCTGTATGAGTTTTGGCCGCAGCTGGTGGAGTTCGGTATGAGACGAATGATGAAGAGCGCCGTCGCCAAAGGCGATCAGATACCCGCCTAGGCGACCCGTTTGCCGGCGGCGCTTCGAGATGGCCGCACCGTTCCCGAAATGGGTCAGGCTAGCGCCAGCCGCGCCGCGCCGATCAATCCTGCGTCGCTTCCCAGCAGGGCTCGAGTAATCAGCGTGTGCTTGCGTGTTGGAAGGCGGTCGTCGGGCGCCGTGGCCGCGTAAACGTACGACCGCTTGTGCAGCTCGTCGAACATGGCCGGCGCAAACGCTTCCCAGCCGCTGGCAACACCTCCGCCGATGACATACATCGGGAGGTTCAGCGCGTTGATCATGTCGGCCAGCGCCACACCCAGAGCGCGGCCAACGACGTCGAAGATTTTCTTTGCTGCGGCGTCGCCCTGCGTCGCGTACTGGAAAACAACCTTCGAGCTGAACTCCGGATTCTCGCTCATCGCGCGCGCCAGCTCAGGAGCTCTTCCGGTAGCAATGGCTTCGATTGCCATGCGCTTGACCGCAGTGGCGGAAGCGTACTGCTCCACGCATCCGCGATTCCCACACCCGCATGGCACGCCGTCGGGAAAGACCGTGATGTGACCGCACTCACCCGCCATTCCCATCATGCCGTGCCAGATTTTTCCGCCCAGCACCAGACCGCTGCCGACGCCGGTGCCCAGTGTGAACATGCACATCGAGTCGACGTCTCGCGCCGCGCCCATCCATTTCTCGCCCAGAGCAGCCACGTTGGCGTCATTCTCAAGAATCACCTGGCTTTCCAGGCGACGCTGAATTTCCTCGCGCACGGGATAGTGCGTCCAGTCCGGCAGGTTGGGTGATTTGTGCACCGTGCCCGTTTCCATGTCGATGATTCCCGGCACGCCGATTCCAGTACCGGCAAAGCGGTATTTCCCTTCGAACTTTTTGCGTAGCGCGCGAATCGCGTCGCACATGTCGCCGACCACGTAGTCGCGGCCACGCTTCACTTCTGTGCTCGTGGTGATCAGTTCGAGCTGTTTTCCCGTGCTCTCGACCGCGGCGATGCGCATGTTGGTGCCGCCAAGATCGACGCCGATAGCAAATTGCGAGTCCGTGCTCATGGGCAGAATCACTGATTGTAATTGGGCGGTAGCTAATCAGCACTCGACAGCCAGCCACGCCTAGTTGCAGCGGCGGCAGAAGGAGGCAGATTCACTCGGATTCAGACACAGGTTGCGGCCGAAATCGGGAATGCCTGGTTTGTTTCGGCAGGGTAATTCGATCTCATGAAGTGTGTGGATTTATACGAGGAAATTATTTGAAAAGCCTGTTGATTTCGTAAATGGGTGTTACCTATTGCTTATTGCCTATTGCTTATTGCTTGCTATTGCTTATCGCCTATCGCCTCTCTCTACCTCTGGCACTTCGGACAAAAATGTGTCCCTCTTCCCGCGAGCACGATGCGCTTGATCGGCGTTTTGCATTTGAGGCAAGGTAGTCCCGTTCGCAGATAGACCCTGTGCCGCAGCTGAAAAAAACCTTCCTTTCCGTCTGCGTCCACATAGTCTGACACCGAGGACCCTCCGGTGCGGATCGCCTCGTGCAGGACTTCCTGCAGAGCGCGATGCAGACGCATCAACTCGTCACGCTTGAGCCGTCCAGCCAACCGGCGTGGACGAATGCCGGCGCGAAAGAGCGACTCGTCGGCATAGATGTTGCCGACTCCGTGCAGAAGTTTCTGATTGAGGAGCGCAGCTTTGACGGGACTCTTGCGGCCGCGAAAGAGCCTGGCAAACCCCTCCGGCGTGATGGTCAATGGCTCTGAGCCTGGGCCGGTAAACTCCTGAGAAGAAACCACGCTCAGCCGGCCAAAACGCCGGGGATCAACGAACCGTAGCTCGCGTCCGGAAGCCAGTGAGATCACGGCATGAGTATGTTTGGCCGGTTCATCTGTGGGCGCGCAGACCAGCATTCTGCC